>JAKSBB010000611.1 GCA_022361315.1 Desulfobacterales bacterium | reverse complement strand
TTTGAACCGGGATGGTACCCGCTCTAAACTTTCCATTTATCGTGATATTTCGGATATGGTGGCCCAGAAGGCCAAACTCAAGTCCTCTCTGGCCAGTTATCAGCGTCTGTTTACCCACGTGGGCTGCGGGGTTTTCATATCATCTAAAGAAGGTCGGTTTCTGGATGTCAATCCGGCGCTTCTGGAAATCCTCGGTTACCAGAATAAAGATGAGTTTCTTGCCCTGGACCTGGCTACAGATGTTTATCTTCGCCCCGAAGACCGCAGGCAATACCGCCGCAGCGTTGAGAAAAAAGGGCAAGTGGTGGACTATGAGGTGAAATGGCGGCACAGGGACGGCCACATTCTTCACGTGCTGCTGACTTCCAATGTCAGATACGATGAAAGCGGTGAGGTGCTGGGATACGAAGGCATCGTTGTGGACCGGACCCAGCGGAAAATGAACGAGGATAAGCTCAGGGAAGCCCATGATTTCATGGACAAGATCATCTCTTGCTCTCCCAATGCCATCATGACCATGGATATGAGCGGTGAGATCAAGCTGTGGAATGCCGGGGCCCAGGAGGTCTTTGGCACCGACGCGGATGAGGTGGTGGGAAAGCTGAATATCCGGGATTTCTTCGGGGAGTCCGTCACGGCCAATGTACTGGATATGATGCGTGATCCCAAGTTCGGGGGGAAAGGGCGGCTTAACTCCTTTTCACAGACCTTTACCCGTGGGGACGGAAAATCCGTTGAGGGGAATCTGTCCGCCAGTATTCTATATGATGAGCGGGGTGGAGAGTTGGCCTGGGTGGCAATTTTTGTGGACCTGCGGGATACCCTTCGGACCGAGCGTGAACTTTCCGAGGCCCGGCAGCACCTGCTGCAATCTGAAAAGCTGGCTGCCATGGGGCGGCTGACCTCCCAGATTGCCCATGAGTTGAACAACCCCCTCTTTGGTATCATGAATACCCTGGAGTTGATGAAGACGGAAATCCCCAAGTCCAACAAGCGCAGAAAACTGTTGGATATGTCGCTCTCCGAGACCATGCGGCTGGCGGATATGTTGAAGAAAATGCTTTCCTTCTCAAAACCGGACCAGGACATCCGGGTGGAACTGGACATCCATACGGTATTGGATGAACTCCTTTTGCTTTATGAAAAGCGGTTCCGGGAAAACAGCGTCAAACTGATCCTGAACCTCATGGAAGCCCCTGCCAAAATCATGGCTTCAAAAGATCAGCTGCGGCAGGTCTTTATCAATCTCTTTTCAAACTCTATTTACGCCATGCCCGATGGCGGAGAGCTTAAAATCAGCACCGCCGCCACATCCTCTACACTTCAGATCGCTGTGGAAGATTCCGGCACAGGGATAAAAGCCAAGCATATCGGCAAGGTCTTTGATTCCTTTTTTACCACCAAGACAGACAGTGTTCAGGGGGTGGGGCTTGGTCTTTCCGTCTGTTACGGATTTATCAAGGATCACGGGGGGGATATCCGGGTCTCCTCACGGGAAGGGGAGTGGACCCGGTTCGATATTTCCCTGCCTCTGTTGTAGGATGCCGGTTATACAAGTCTGGCAAGGCTGAATCCGGCCCAAACTGCCAGCAGCCCGGCCGTCAGCTGAATGAAAATGTTCATAGCGGCAAGGCCTGTCTGGCCGTTGCGCAGAAAGAAAAGAAGCTCGAAGCCAAAAGCTGAAAAGGTGGTAAATCCGCCGAGAAAACCGGTAAAGATCAGGGCCCGCATCTCCGGGGTAAATATATCCTGGGTTTCAGCAACCCCACCCAGAATACCGATGGCAAGGCAACCCGTTACATTGACGGTGATGGTTCCCAGGGGCAGCCAGGCATCCTTTACCATGGCAAGGTAAGTTTCATACACCAGGTACCGGCAGATGGCCCCGAGTCC
>JAKSBB010000155.1 GCA_022361315.1 Desulfobacterales bacterium | reverse complement strand
GCGCCATCTTTCAGGATGCCGTAGAGGGCATTTACCAGACCACCCCCGAAGGACGGCTGATCAGTGCCAGCCCATCCCTGGCAAGGATGATGGGCTACGAGTCCGGGGAGGCGATGGTGGAAAGCATAGGCGATCTGGCCCGGGATTTTTACTACGACCCCGGTGAACGAAAGCAGTTCCTGAAAGAAATCCGGGACCAGGGGGAGGTGCGCGATTTTGAAACCCGGTTTAAAACAAAATCCGGGACACCCATTTGGTGCCTTGTGTCTGCCAGGGCCATCCGGGGAGAAGCGGATAAAATACTCTACTACCAGGGGTTTATTATTGATATTTCTGCACGGAAAGCCTCTGCCCTGGAATTGCAACGGCTCCGCATACACATGCAGAACATCATCAACGGCATGCCCTCGGCCCTGGTGGGAATGGACCTTGAAGGCCGGGTCATTCACTGGAACCATGAGGCGGAACTCATTACCGGTATCACGTCCGACGCCGCAAAGGGGCAGCCACTGGAGTCCATATTTCCCCAGATCGCACCGGGGATGGCACAGGCCCAAAAAGCCATTATGGAGTGCCGGATACAGAAAGATTCAAAGGTGCTGACCTATGTTAACGGACAGGTCCGGTACTGGGACATCACGGTGTATCCCCTGATCCCGGACAGGTGTGAAGGTGCAGTCATCCGGGTGGATGACGTCACCGAACAAATCCGCATGGAAGAGATGATGATCCAGTCGGAGAAAATGCTGTCCCTGGGCGGCCTTGCTGCGGGTATGGCCCATGAAATTAATAACCCCCTATCGGCCATTATACAATCCAGCCAGGTGATCCAAAACCGGCTGTCTTCGGATCTGCCCCAGAACAACACGGTGGCGGAGAACTGTGGCACCTCACTCCCGGCCATTAACACCTATATGGAAAAACGGGAGATCCATGACATGTTGACCGCCATTGGTGAATCCGGGAAACGGGCCGCCAAAATTATCGAGAACATGCTCAGTTTTGCCAGAAAAGGCGACGGTCAGATCTCCCACTACGATCTTTCCGATCTGATCAACCGCACAGTCAACCTGGCCAAGAACGATTACAACCTGAAAAAAGATTACGATTTCCGAAAGATAGATGTCGTACGTGAATTTGACCCGGATCTGCCGAAAATTCCCTGTGAGGCCAGCAAGATCCAGCAGGTGCTCTTCAATATATTGCGAAACGGCGCCCAGGCCATGGCCGCTGCAAACGGCAGCCTTAAAGACAGCCAACACCGGTTTATCATCTCTTTGACAAAAGAGGACCAAATGGCCAGGATTGATATCCAGGACAACGGCCCGGGAATGGATAAGGAAACCCGGCGTAAAATATTCGAACCGTTTTTCACCACCAAGGGCAGAGGTGTCGGCACCGGCTTAGGCCTGTCTGTCTCCTACTTCATCATAACGGAGAACCACAAGGGAAGTATCTCTGTGGAATCGGCCCCCGGCCGGGGTGCAAAGTTCATCATCCGGCTGCCCTTGACACGGGAGATGGCCAACTAATCTTTTTGGGCCTTCAGCTTTTCCGTGCAGTGACATTTTCTATTGCTGACCCGCATAGGGCGCCGGGGCATCCCCCCGGAATGCATTTTTAGGTTTGACTATTCCGGTGATAGTGATATTCTTCTTTTCAGCAATCCCCTGAACAATGTATCTGGATGTAAATGTCATACCCGAAGCCGTACCAGGTAATGTCTTGCAGGGAATCATCCAACGCAACCGGCACCCTGTGTGCCGCAGGAAATAAGAACCATGGAGAGCGAAACAAAAAAAATCAAGGTGACACGGAACCGGCGCAGGCTGTATGAGAATACAGCTGAAGATATAGACGTCGCCATCCCCCCTGCCGCCACATCGGCATCCGGAAAAACGGACAGAAAAGCCGTTCAGATCACCCGGCAGGAAGAGGCCGCCGACATCATCGGCATGTACTCCAAAATTGCCTCGGGCTCAGGCCTCCTGCCCCTGCCGGTGGTGGATATGGTGGCCATCAAAACCGTCGGGGTAAAAATGATCCAACGGCTCTGCCGCCACTACGGCGTGGACTATGACGCGGACCAGGCCCTGTTCATCATCAACGAGCTCACCCGGGGCAGAAAAAAGCTGCTCTGGGCCGGCAGCCTGTCCAAGATCGTACCCATTCTCGGCTCCGCCGGCGGCGGCCTTGCCGTCCTCTGGCGCGGCGGCCGCATCATCTATGCCGTGGGCCATATCATGATCGAACACTTTGAATCCGGCGGCACCCTGGACGACTTCGATCCCTCTTTTATCGAACCATAGCCCCGCCCGGTAAAGGATGGACCACTACCCGGATTACCAGGCCCTGGCCGCCATTGAAACGGAAGGCCTAGACTATCGTGTCTGTGTAAAGAATCTTGGCGCCCCGATATCCATCATCGCCCCCCACGGCGGCCGGATCGAACCCCGCACCTCGGCCATCGCCCGAACCATTGCCGGCGACGACTTCAACCTCTATTGCTTTGAAGGGCTGAAAGCAAATAACAACCGCCGCCTTCACATCACCAGCCACCGGTTTGATGAACCCCGGGCACTCGATCTTATCTCCGCCTCGAAAATTGTCGTCACCATCCATGCCTGTAAAGACCGTGAGGAACTGATCTATGTGGGTGGCCGTCACGAACCTCTGAGAACATCCGTTCAGAAAGCCTTGGAGTCAACTGGAATAAGAACCGGCTCCAAGAAAAGACTGGCAGGAATGCATCCTGAGAATATATGTAACCGAGGACAGAACCAAAAAGGAATTCAGCTGGAATTTTCGAGGGGACTTAGGGATGACAATGAACTGCTGGGTATTGCAACTTCAGCTATTCGAGATACACTTCTTCATTGAGATATTCCCATAATTGGATATTGAATATTCAACGTGGCATCGGTGTATTTGATTAGAAAAGGAGAGGACATATGGAAGAATTATCAGAGAAGATTTATGAACAAGCGATCAATCTTCCAGTGGATGAACGGCTTATACTCATAGAGAAATTACTGATCAGTACCAATTTATCCACTCAAAAAGATATTGATGATGCTTGGTCTGCTGAAGTTGAACATCGCTGTGAAACGCTTGACAGCGGGGAAACTAAACTTGCTTCCGGAGATGAGGTTTTCGAAAAAGTTCGGAAACTCTTTTCAAAATGATGACCATGTCAGAATTATGGCAGTGATGCATCTGCACATAAAAACAAACCTCTCGAATAAAAATTCTGAAAAAGGCACGGGCGGTTGCTGAACCGGGGAGGTCCGGGTGGGATGGCCGAGGCATAAGGGCGCGATTTCTTAGTGGCTCTTAGCGAAACGGAACGTTAAGAGCGACGTACTGTTTGAGGACCCACCGGACCGGAGTTTACGGCGCATAGTGCAGCGAGCTTAGAGCCACTTGAAATTGATCGTCCAGCCCGGACATCCCGGCCGCCGGACCGGCGGTTGTTATCTCCCCAGTCCCCACACTACCATCTATCCCTATCCGGTACCATGCCTTTCCATAACGGTATCCACAGCCGCCTCGGCCCTGAAAAAAGCATCCACAATATCCGGATCAAAATGTTTACCCCGCTGCTGGCGGATGATGTATTGGGTCTGCTCCCGGCTGAAGGCTTTTCGTCCCGGCCGCTCTGACATAAGCACATCAAACTTGTCCGCCAGGCAGACGATACGGCCGGCCAGGGGAATGGCGTCTCCTTTGAGGCCTTTGGGATAGCCGGAGCCGTCCCATTTCTCATGATGGGTCAGGGCAATGGTTCGCGCCAATTGAAGAAAGCCCTTGTCCGGTCCGGACAGGATCTCAGCACCGATGACCGTATGGTTCTTTACGGTTTCCAGTTCTTCGGGGGAGAGCTGGGGATGCCGGTCCAGCAGGTCGCGGGGGATGCCGATCTTGCCCACGTCATGCATGGGAGCGGCATAGGTGATGGCGGACACGGTTTTTTCATTCAGCCCCAGTTCATTGGCGATGGCAGCGGCATATTCGCTGATGCGCCGGTTGTGGCGGCCGGATTCATTGGCCCGGTATTCCATGGCCCGGGTCAGCCGCATGATGGTATCAAGGGAGGCATTCTGGAGTTCTAGAAGGGCTTCGTTCAGGGCGCGTGTCTTCCGGGCCACTTCAATGGCCAGCATCTCCCGGTGGCGGCTGAGGCGGAGCTGATTCCGGACCCTGGACTTGACCAGATCCGGGGAAAACGGTTTGGTGACGTAGTCCACCGCCCCCAGGGCCAATCCCCGGGCTTCGTCTTTTTCTTCGGTCATGGCGGTGAGGAAGATGATCGGGATGTTCCGGGTTCGGGGTTCGCGTTTCAGGCGTTCGCAGACCTCATAGCCGTCCATGCCGGGCATCATGATGTCCAGCAGGATGAGGTCCGGCTTTTCCTCTTCCACCACCTCAAGTGCGCTTTCTCCGTCCAGGGCCACGCGGACGTCGTAATCGCCGGACAGGGTTTCCACCAGGATATCGATATTGGCTTCGGTATCATCCACCACCAGCACTGAAAAAACGGTCGGCTCCTTTTTTGTTGATTCCTTCTTTTTGGGGGCTTTCGCCATGATTACATCCCTCCTGTCTGCTGGTCAGCCCGGTCCAGCACCCGGGCCAGCTTTTTCATCAAAAGGTCTGCGGAGAAAGGTTTCACCACAAAGGCATCCACACCCAGCTTAACCGCCTGTTCCACATTCCGCTGCTCCGCTTCACCGGAAACCATCATGAAAGGAATGTGCTTCAGGGTTTCCGATTTTTTGACATGCTTGAGCAATTGAAGGCCGTTGACCTTGGGCATGTTCAGATCAGAGATAATCAGATCCACATGTTTGACCTGGAGCTGTTTTAAACCTTCCATACCGTCTGCCCCCCGGATGAAGTTCTTGAACCCCATCTGCCTGAGGATACTGACGATGGTGCCCCGCATGATGGCATAATCATCCAGCACCATGAAGGTCATGTTGGTCTTATTGGAGAGATTTTTAATCTGGAGGGGGCTCTGCTCAAAATACTTGTCAAAGGCCTCGTCCATATTTTCTTTCTTCAGATTATCGTGAAGTTCCACCATCAGGGTGGTGCCCTTCTCTTCAATGGATTGGAAGGAGATTTCGCCTCCCAGAGTTGTGGTGATAAGTTTGGCGGAATATGTCCCCAGCCCTGTGCCGTCCGGTTTGCCGTGGGTAACATATTTGTCAAAGAAGGTATCGCGGATTTCATCGGGGATCAGGCCGGTATTGTTCACCATGATGATGGGAGTATCCTCTTTGATATCCAGGCCGACGGTAACGGACCGCTCCGGGGGGGAAGCTTCCACAGCGTTTTTCACCAGGTTGACGAAGAGAGAGTAATATAACATCTCCTCGCCGTAAACGATGAAGCTATCCCCCTCTTTAACGTATTTACCGCCGATTAGAATCCTGAAGGGGATATCCTTTTCCCCCATGAGATGAACGATCTCCCCCTTGAGCTGCTTTAAAATTTTCAGCAGGTCGATGGGTACCGGACGCAGGCGGTACTCCCCTTTTTCCATCCTGTAGAGATCT
>JAKSBB010000651.1 GCA_022361315.1 Desulfobacterales bacterium | reverse complement strand
TTCTTCCCTTTTTCAAGCAAAACCTTGGTAAAATTCTACTGGGTATTTTCTGCATGATTGTTGTGGATATGGCGCAGCTCATCGTTCCGCAAATCATCAAACAGGCCATTGACGCCCTTGCCGCTGCAACACCCGACCGGCAGACACTGATGGTTCAATGCCTGTTCATCGTGGGACTGGGGCTGTTCATGGCCCTGCTTCGATACGGCTGGCGGGTCCTTCTCATGGGAGCGGCCCGGGACCTGGAACGGGGTATCCGGGATAAACTATACACCCATGTGCTTTCCCTGGACATGGGGTATTACGACCGGACCAAAACCGGAGATATCATGGCCCATGCCACCTCGGATATAAACCATGTCAGAATGGCCTTCGGATTCGGTCTGGTGGTCATGGTGGATACGATACTGCTGGGGGGGACCTGCATCGCCATCATGGTCTGGACCAATCCGACACTTACGGCCCTGACCCTGATTCCCATGCCCTTTCTGGTGGTGGCCACCAAAATCCTTGGCAAAAAGGTGCATCTTTTTCACCGAACGGCCCAGGAGGCATTTTCCACCCTCACCGAACAGATCCGGGAGGGCTTTTTCGGCATCCGGGTCATCAAGGTGTTCAACTTTGAGCCGGTGATCCGGGAGAAGGTGGACACCGCCGCCACCGATTATTTCAGAAAAAACCTGAAGCGGGCCTTTGTGAACGCATTGCTCCGTCCCCTGCTGGGCTTCTTTTTCAACATCTCAACCCTGATCATCATTTTTTACGGCGGGTGGCTGGTGATGCAGAAGACCTTAAGTCCCGGTGAACTGGTGGCCTTTCTCCAGTACCTGGGCATCCTTGCCTGGCCGATCATTGCCATCGGCTGGATAACCAACCTGTTCCAGCGGGGCCTGGCCTCCCTGAAACGGATTCAGGCCCTGCTGGACGCCCGGCCGGATATCTCCCCACCGGAAAAACCGGTATCCCCGGTAAAGGTAAACGGCGGTATTGAATTCACCCGTGTGGATTTTGCCTATAATAAAGAGGTACCGGTCCTGAAATCCATTTCCATGGACATCGCCCCCGGTATGAAAATCGGCATCACCGGCCCGCCGGGTTCAGGAAAAACCAGCCTGATCCAACTAATCCCAAGACTGTACGACCCGGTGAAAGGCAATATAAGGCTGGACGGACACAATCTCACGGGGCTGGACCCGGAATTCCTGCGGCAGCAAATCGCATTGATGCCCCAGGAACCCTTTCTCTTCTCCGGTACCCTCAACGAAAATATCCTCATGGGCCGCCGGATTGAAGCAGACAAACTGCAGGAGATCATCGGCGTCTGTGACCTTAAGGCCACCATTGCGGAAATGCCTGATGGCCTTGCCACCATCGTCGGCGAACGGGGAGTCACCCTTTCCGGGGGACAAAAACAGCGGGTGGCCCTGGCCAGAACCCTGATTGCTGATACACCTGTGCTTCTTCTGGACGACCCAGTCAGCCAACTGGACACCCAGACGGCCCAACACGTCATTGACCGGATCAACCGGTTAAATCCCGACGCCACGATGATTATGGTGTCCCACCGGTTGTCTGCCCTTGCCGGCTGTGACCGCATCTACATTCTGGATAAAGGCGTCATTTCAGACCAGGGTTCCCATGACCGGTTAAAGGAAACCAACGCCTTCTACCGGGAATCATACCGGGTGCAGCAGTTCGAGGAGGTGGCCCATGTCTGAAAACCTGCTTTCCGCAGAAGAAAAAAAGATCCGCCTGGCAGATCTGACACTGGCCAAAGCCCTGCTGCCCTATATCCGGCCCTACCTCTGGATGCTGGGGCTCACCACCCTTCTTGTGGCCCTTGTGACCGGTTTTGACCTGCTGCTTCCCCTGCTCACCCAGCAGGCCATTGACGGGTTTATCGTCCCTGTGGACGACAGCACTGGTGCGCGTATCCTCGGTGTGGACATCCCGGAATTCTCCACCTTCTGCCTCCTGTTCGGGGGTGTTGTTCTGGGAGGATTTCTTCTGGATTTCTGCCAAACCCTGTTCATGGAATATACGGGCCAGCGAATCATCCTGAACCTGAGATGCCGACTGTTTGCCCACATGACCGCCCTGCCGGTCTCCTATTACGATCAGAACGCTTCAGGGCGGCTGGTGGCCCGGGTGGCCGGGGATATTGAGAATATGAATGAAATGTTCACCAGTATCCTGGTGTTCATTTTCAAGGATATTGTCCTCATGGCCGGTATTTTTGCGGTGCTCTTTTCCATCAATGCCCGCCTGGCCTTTTACCTGGCCCTGATCATTCCCGTGATCGCTTTGGGGATCGCCTATTTCTCCACGCTCCTGCGCCAGGTGTTCCGGACCATCCGCCAGAAGATTGCCGAAATCAACCACCGGTTTTCCGAAGGGATTACCGGCATCAAGGTGATCCAGACCACCTCTGCCCGGTACCGGTTTATCCGGGAATTCACCCGGCTCAGCCGGGAGCATTACGACGCCACCCTGTCCCAGATCCGGATTTTTGCCATATTCATGCCCCTGATCGGTTTTCTGGGGGTGCTCTCCACGGCCATCATCATCTGGGGGGGCAGCACCCTGGTGGCGGAAAACCAACTGACCCTGGGCGAACTGGTTGCCTTTCTCACATACATGAAACTCTTTTTCCGCCCCCTGCGGGACCTGTCCGAAAAGTTCAACATGCTCCAGAATGCCCTGGCCTCCGCCGAACGGATCATCACCGTGCTTCAGACCCTGAAGGCCCCCACCCGGACCACGGTTGCCCGCAGCGATCTCAATCGTATCCGGCAACTTGAGTTCAAAGGGGTAAACTTCTCCTATCTGCCCGGTGTGCCGGTGCTCAAGGATGTGACATTCAGCCTTGATACCGGAAAATCACTGGGTATCGTCGGACAGACCGGTTCGGGGAAAAGCTCTATCATCAACCTGATCACGGGATTTTACCGGCCGGAAAACGGACGGATACTTCTGAACGGCCAGGGTCATTACACCATGGATATCAAGGACATCCGCAGACGGACCGCACTGGTGATGCAGGATCCCGTGCTCTTTTCCGGTTCGGTCCGGGAGAATATTTCTCCCCATGCCGGCACCGGCACTAAGGCCCTTGAAGCCGCACTGGCTAAGGCAAACTGCGATTTTCTGACCGAGAAGTTCAAGGGACTTGACACCCGTCTTACCGAAGGGGGCCGCCCCCTGTCATCCGGAGAGAAGCAATTGGTCTGCATTGCCAGGGCCTTTGCCTTTGACCCGGATCTGATCATCTTTGACGAAGCCACCTCCTACATGGACTCCCGGTCGGAAATCCGGGTCCACGATGCCATGAAAAAACTCATGCAGGGCCGTCTGTCCATTATCATTGCCCACAGGCTTTCCACGGTGAGGGAATGCGATACCATTCTGGTGCTTAAGGACGGACGGGTGGTTGAGCAGGGCAGTCACAGGGAGTTGGCTGCCCGGGACGGTGAGTATGCCATGCTTCTGAAACGGGAAAAAATCGGATAGATATCCGGCTCAGGTGATCATCAGATCTGCCTGATCACAAACGGTGAATCCTTCGGACCGTTTTGCCCGGTACATGGCCTGGTCCGCGGCTTTCACCAGGGCGTCCGCATCCAGGGGGCGTTTCGGGGTGGAAGCGGCAATGCCGATGCTGCAGCTGACCCCGGAGCCTTCCAGGGCTGTTTCAAGCGATTCACAGATCCGGCCGGCAACGGTTTTCCCCTCATTTTCAAGGCTGTCAGGCAGGATAATGCAGAACTCATCCCCGCCGTAGCGTGCGGTGATCTCATTTTCCCGGATGGTACCGGTGACAGCCTCGGCCACCGTTTTAAGCAACTCATCCCCG
>JAKSBB010000259.1 GCA_022361315.1 Desulfobacterales bacterium | reverse complement strand
TGACCCGGCCGTCGGCATTGACTGCGGGGCCGCCGCTGTTGCCCTTATAAATAGAGGCGTCAACCTGGATCAGTTCTTTGGAGGTTCGTCTGACATGGCCCCGGGTAATACTGGCGTTGATCCGTTCGTCCTGGGTCCGGCTGCCAAGGGGAAATCCCATGATAATTACGGGGGACAGACGTTTTATTTCCAGGGGGTCGCGGATCTCTGCCATGGGCAGCGGGTGGATGCCCTCGGGCAGGGTGTCGATTTTGAGCACGGCAAAGTCATGCTGAAAGGGCAGGTGGAGGCGGTCTCCGGATTTCCTGACGCCTCTGGGCACACCCACCACCCGAAGATTGCTTTGACCGGTGCTTTTCAGGGCGCCTGACAGGTAGTAGGTATCTGCCAGGTCTGTGCTGGTCCCCAACCCCTGGAAACGGTTGAAGGCCTTGTCCCCTTCAAACCAGAGGAATATCCGGTGGCCGAAGTCCAGTTCTTTTCCACTCAGACGATTTCGAATCTGGAACAGGGTCATATCCTCCAGCCAGGGGCAGGCCACATGGCGGTTGGTGAGAATATATCCCTGGTCATCCACTAAAAATGCTGTGCCTTCCACCTTGTTGCGATAGATGATCTGATCCTTGTGGGACAACCAATACTCCACCATGAGAAATCCCACAGAGCGGGTATAGGAATCCAGAAAGCCCGTCAGCCCGCCGTCACCGGGGCTGCGGTCCCGGTTCATGGTGATAAAGGTGTTGGCAGCCACAATGCTGATGAGAATAAAGAGAAGCACCATTACCATTCGTTTGAACCAAGTGATCTCCTTGAGCAGTTTGGGTTTCCTTTTGTAGGTGGCTGCATAGAGGGGTTTTGACGGCAACCGTTCCAGAATGCCGGCCAGAGCAGAGACCACTTTGGTCATGGACTGGGGGCGAAGATCCGGATCATCCGATAACATCACCTTGATCAGGACGGCCAGTTTCGGGTCCAGCCCCTCCAATTGATCCACCTTGGATGAAAATTCGGTGAGGTTGTGGTCAGCAGTCAGCAGTTCGATGAAAATTTTACCCAGAGACCAGATGCCGGTGCGAAAGTCGATGGCACGTTGATTCACAATGTCCGGGTGATACTGCAGCAGTTTCTGGAGCATGGGGCCGTGGTGGGTGGCCCTGGCATTGAGAAACCGTGATAATTTATAGTTGATTTTCACCGCCAGATTCCGGGTCTGGTCCCGGGGCAGCAGGATATCGTCCAGAATCAGGTAGGGCATGAAATGATCATGGTGGTGCAGCAGGTCAAGTGCGGAGGCAATGTTATAAAACAGGGTCACCATCCGCCGCTGGTCGTTCAAAATGCCTGTCACAAATATACTGCCCCAGTTGTCCGCATCCACCCATTCACTGACCCGGTACCAGTGGCCGCTTTTGCTCTGTTCGATGGCGTAGTGCTGGACAAAGAGATCCGGTGGGAGTTTGGCCAGGGTTTTCAATTCGTCATCAAGCCGTTTGGCAACCCTGTCGTCCACACCGGACTGGTCTGTGAACAGACGGATGGTCACGGGTTTCTTATGACCTTCTTTCAGTGCGCGACAGACCAGAGATGAACGGCCCTCATGGATGATATGCTGGATTTTGTAATCATCGACATGGGTCATCCCGGCCACCAGTTGACTGCCGCAGGCAGGGCAGGTGGTGATACTCTGGGCGACAATTTGTCCGCACGATGCGCACCGTTTCATAGGGTCCTCCCGGTGAGGGGGTGATATATTATGGGGTGCCAGTACCGTATCCGGGCCGTTTTCAGTGAATACGTCCTGACATAAAAAGACGAATTGGGAACTTTTCTTCAGGATAGGCGGTTTGGTGATAATAGTCAAGTTTGGCCCTGAGCAAGTTTGCTCTTGTGCTAAAATCCAGGTAGGGGTGAATCGAAAATTATTTTTTATGGGTGACAATATTTTTCTCCCATAGGGGTTATAGTCTATAAATGCCAACCGGTAACCTTTAGGACACGAAAAGAGAAGATGATTTCAGAAGAGGTGTTGATTCAGCGGGCGCAACAGGGGAATCTGACTGCTGCAGAGCAGTTATTTTCCCTGTACCAGGACAGGGTGTTTTCTTACCTGTGGCGAATGACCCGCAACCGGGCGCTGGCTGAAGATGCCTCCCAGGAAACCTTTGTAAAAGGGATTAAGGGACTAAAACGATACCGTGAGCAGGGTTCATTCAAGGCATGGCTTTTTAAGATCGCATACCGGGAGGGATTGAGGGCTTTGAAAAAAGAGCAGCGGCATTTCTGGCACCGTTTTATACCCGGCCGGAATACGAAAGGGGATGCGGACGGAAACAAAACCCTTGAGGATTCATTGCCGGGATGCGAACCGGCCTCGTCCTTCCCCGGATCTGATGAGGCGGTTATCGTCAAAGAAGAGCAGCAGATGCTGGAAAACGCATTGTCAGGGCTGCCTGAGAATGAGCGCCAGGTGGTGATGCTGCGGATTTATGAGGGGCTTTCCTTTAAGGAGATATCCACCATCATGAATTGTCCGGTAAATACGGCTCTAGGCCGGATGCACAATGCGGTTAAACGGCTGAAAAAAACAATGCACAAGGAGGGCTGATACATATGAGGTGTTCACATGAAAAAGTCATGAAATACTGGAGCGACGACCTCCGTCCCAGTGACGCCGAAGACGTGCGGATTCATCTCGGCAGCTGCTCATCCTGTGCTGAATTTCTAAGATCATTGGCGCACCTGACGGAAGAGGTCCAGGCCCTTCCTCTTGCCCGGCCCGGGAAAAACCTGGTGGCCCGGGCCGTGAACCGGGCCGGCACCCAGGCGCAGCTGAAACGATTCGGCATACCGGCAGTGTTGATGGCCGGAGTAGTCGTCTTGGTTGTGGGCCTATGGATATGGAAGGCCGTTCCTCCCGGTGGTATCACCCCGGTTCACAGCCCTTCCCGGGTTGCCGGGGGCTGGGAAGAGGGGATGCGAATGGACGATCGAATTGCCGTGCTCACCACGCAGGTGGAGCGGCTTCAGTCCCGAAACGCACGGCCGAACCATCAACGGGTTCGCCAGGTACTGGCTGCGCGGTCAAAAAAAATTGATAAGGAAATGAAAGGGCTTCAGATCAGGGTTGCCCGTTTAAACACCTGCCTGACATCCCATTGTATCAAAAGGTTCAATGGGATAAAGGCATCACAAAGAAGGAGAGGATAATGAGATTTGCTCGCTGTTTTACGATGGTGGTGTTGATTATGTGTTGCTGCCTGGGGCAGGCGGCGGCCATGGAACCGGAACTGTCAGATACACAGGTAATGGAATGGTTGAGGACTCATCTGCCCCGGGCCGAAGAAGAGATGCAGCGGCTTAAAACCGATGATCCCGGGATCTATGCCGAAGAGATGCAGATGCTAGGGGACCAGATCCTCTACATTGAGGAAGTCAAAAAGGAAAACCCGGAACTGGCTGCCCGTCTCATTGAGGCTGAAGATCTGGAGTTCCGGTCCTGGACGCTGGCTGAACAGATGACAAAAATCAAAGATCCGGGACAACGGCAGGCACTTGAAGAAGAGCTCCGCAGTGTGCTGGGAAAGGTATTTGATATCCGTCAGGCGGAACGGTCCCAGGAAATTGAAGCACTGGAAAAGGAAGTCCGAAAGCTTAGAAAAACGGTAGAGAAGCGAAAAGGACTACGGGACGCCATTATTGAAAAGCGGATGAGTGAGATGACCCAAACCGTTGATGAGGATATGGCGTGGTGGTAACATGTCTTTAGACCGAAAACCTGACAATATTTTTTCACTCCGCCGGCCGGAGTGAAAAAATATTGTCGCAAAACCTGCCTTAATCTCTTCTCATCTTGACTCCTTTCAACCCGTTGTAATCATATCAAAACCCCTCCTGTCGAGGACTCCGCCTTAGTGAAAGAATCCTTTTGCACCGATGGCATCAATTGTGCAAATCCCGAAGGCAAATGCGTCAATCACAAAACAAAGGAGAGAAAATGACAACCAGTGCCCAGGCGCAGTTCGCCACCGCCATCCAGCTTGAAAACAGCTATGAGTTTGAGAAAGCCAAAGCCATATACTCGGATTTAGACCACCATGGCACCACCAGTGAAGAACTTGACGAGAAGGTGAAGCTTCGTCTGGATGACATGGATGATCTTATCCGGGAAAAAGACATCTACGCCCGCATCCATGAAAACGGGTTGCGGGTGCTGACCGAAATCGGAATGAATATATCCGAAAGCCCCGAACTCATGGATATTCTGATGACGGCGGATGCCATTGATTTTGAGAACGAAACGGCGATTTTCATTCCCCTGAAACGGGCGTATATCGAGGAATGCCTGGCCAAATGTCCCAGGCAGATGCCTGCAGACCCCGGACCGAACACATTCGGTACCGGTGCCACGCCGCCGTTCCTGAAACGCCCCGGTGATGATGAACTTCGCCAGGCAAACCGTCAGGAGTATGAAGAGATCGTCAGGGTGGTGGGGGAAAACCAGGATGTCGCAGGCATTTTCAGTCTGCCGGTGGCCCAGGACAAGAGCATTTCCCTTTATGAGGTGGCCCAGCTCATGGAAAAGAATTTTTCAGGGTTAAAGATGCTGGCGGCCAAAGGGTTGTCTGATGATGAGGTGGGGTTTCTGGCCGGTAAAGAGAACTGGGTGGACGGCACCAGCCTGATCACCTCATTTGCCCCCATGCCCACGATGGTGGCTCCCTTTATCCGCAGTTGCCATTCCAATGCCAATCTTCTGCTGCTGGATCTGACCATTGCCGGCTCCTCCGGTCCGGGGAGTCCCGAGGCTCTGTTAACCCAGATTCATGCTCAGGTGATGTTCATGATTGTCATTGCCCAGACCCTTAATCCGGGGGTGTTGTGCATGCACGGGGGCATCCCGGGGGTGACAGAAGCCGGTGGGGATCTTTCGTACAGTTCCCCGCACAACCCCCTGATCAATGCGGCCATGGCCCGGGTTAACACCTGGATCACTAAATTACCCTCCGCCCAGTCCGGCGGATCCACCAGTGCCATCGATGTAACCCGTCAGGGTATTCTGGAATCAGAGTTGAGCAGAAATTCCCTGAGAAAATACGGGGTACATATTATCCGCCACTCCCTGGGGGCGCTGGGCAGTCTGAATTTCTTCAGTCTGGAGAAATTCATTCAGGACTGTGAACGGGAGAGAGAAGCCCGAAAGATTTTTGATATTGCCCCAAAGGACAAAGGCATTATCCCCATGTATTTCCCCACGGACGCGCAGGCCATGGCAGGAATTCGTGAAATCGCTGAGAAAGGCGGGCCGAAAAATGCCGAACACACCCTTCGGAATGTAGAGTCATTCCTGGCCTGGGAACAGCGGATCAATGAAGCGGCAAAGGGAAAGATCTACTACAACCAGTTGAACGATACGGTCATTGAAATGATCGGCCGGGGAGATATGATTCCCTGATCAGGTATGCCGTATCCCCCGGCTCAGATTAATTCATATCCGGGCCGGGGGCGTTTAATCCATAAATTCCGCAATGGTGAGTCCACTTTTTGTGTCGGTGGATAGCCGGACAGATTTTCCCACCATGTTTTTAACGGACAGGGTATTATACACGTTCCGCTCATCCCGGGACCGGGCGATAAACCGCAAACCGTCTGTGGTCCTGCCGTATATCACCGCGTAGTCGGGCTGTCTGTCCCGGTTGTAGACAATGGTATAGGTGTCGATGATGCCGTTTCCGGACGGATTTGAATCTAACTTAATGGGTTCCGGACCGCTGAGGTAGTTGTTGCGGTCTTCTCTATCCATGGTGGACAAATCGTTTTCAGGCGGGACCGCCGAGTAGATACCTGCGGCATGCTTGTGCATGAACCATCCCAAGGCCGTGGTCAGACCGGTGGTGACTTTTCCCTCGGCAATCATCCCGCACAATGTGGTCACGGCATGTAGGTTATAGTTGTTGCCGGGGCCGCCAAAGAACCCCAGTCCTCCGGTAAGGGTTAGAGGGCGGGGATCGTCATCTGCAATCCCGATCATTTTTCTGGCGATGGACACGGCGCAGGGAAAACAGGAGTACAGGTCGAAGGCATCGATTTTGTTCAGCGGTATACCGGATCTGTCAATGGCTTTGTCCACAGCAGCTTTCAGCGGGGGGCTTTGGGTGAAATCCGTTTTGTCTATCATGTACCGCTGACGGTCTTCAGCATACCCGCCGCCGCAGAAGAAAACCGGTGTTCCCCTGGCTGCCCCGAATTTTTCAGCGTAATCCTCAGCCATGAGAATTACCGCAGCACCCTGGTCAACGGTAACAAAGGCATTCATGAATTTGGTATAAGGAAAGGCAATGGGCCGGTTTTGGACAGACGGGGTGAGTATTTCCTTCGGTGTACGGACCTGCTTGGTCCAGGCAAATGGGT
>JAKSBB010000809.1 GCA_022361315.1 Desulfobacterales bacterium | reverse complement strand
TGATAACTGGTTTCGATCTGCACGAGTTCCTGTTCGATAAGATTGAGGTCCCGGTTGTAATCCAGCTTAAGTTGGATTGAGGTGAGCAGCAGGGTAACGCAGGAACTGAAGATCAGTATCCAGAATATAAATCGTCTGGCAATGCTCCGATGCTGGGTATGCGTCATTACTTGGGCCTCCGGATACCGGTCTGATCCGGATACTTACCCGTCAAAACCGGATAAACCGGTTTCGATTTTCTGCCAGAAGCGTTTGATATCTCCGGCCGCATCCATTTCCTTGAGGACGCTGCCCAGCTTGTCTGCGGTATCTTTGCGGGAGTTGTGAACATAATGGTACAATTGAACCTGTTCCAGTGGCGGTTCAAGTATTTTTATCCCGGGTAAATTCAGTTTTTTCCGCAGGACCAACCCGTCAAGAAAGGGCAGTACAATAATATCCACACGCTCCAGATCAAGGATTTCCATGGCCGTTTCAGAGGATTGCACCCGGGTAACATTCAGATTGCCGGCATGTTTCTCCATCCCCTTAAACCCTCTTTTAAAGGCAATATGATAGGGTTTCAGGCTCTGCCATCCGTCCACCTTAAAATCAATATTTTTTGAAAACACGGATATCTTAAAATCGGCAATCATCACAGGGACCTGGATCAGGTTTGGAAATTTTCGGGTCAGTCCACCGATCCGGATCAGTTCGCCTTCGGCCAGCACACCGGTATTGGCTTCAATCAGCGCTCTGTTGGCGGGGAGGCGCGCCAATGTCATTTCAACACCGATACGGCGATAGGCTTTCTTTAAAAGTTCACTGACCCTTACCACGGCTGTGTCTTCTTCAAAGGTGGATATCGTAATGGTCTGCGGTGACGCATATAGGCCGTACGGCCAGGCAAAGAGAACCGTAAGAATGGCGAAAATAAAAATTCGTCTCATATTCATCTCTCTCATTATTTGTTTGGACTTCCTAAAAATATATGCCAAAAAAGTTCAAAGTAAAGAGGGAGAGTTACAGATTACGCTGCAGCATATCAAAATCGGGAGGAATGATTTCAGCCGAATAGCCCCTGCTGCAAACGCTTGGCCACCCGCAGACTGGAAACAACTGCACTTTCAAGAAGGGGAACCCCCTCGGCAGCGTAGGATCCGCAGAACCAGATCCGCCGGTCCGCCTCTTGATGCAGTTGCCCAAGCAGCGCCAGGCCGGCCAATGCGTCCGCATTGACCACCGGCCGCTGTAAGTTATACCGGGCGATTACCTTTTCCGGTTGTGGCTCGAACAGGGGATTGATGGTTTGAATAACGGGTTTCTCAATCTGCCAGTCCGGATTAAAGCGGTTCATCAACACACCGCACATGGCGGCACGCCGATCCCGGGCGATGATGAGGTTGATATGTGCCCAGCCGGTTTCATTGACAGGCATCAGGGCCGTATCCTGATGAACGATGACGGGCACGTCCTCATAACTGAAGGCGCTGAGCATTTTCCGTTCCGATTCGGAAGGCGCAGATAAAATACCTAGGGCCTGATTCGCCTGGGTGGCCACAATCAGATGGTCAAACTCTTCGACCCGGCCTTCTGTGGTTTCCACCCGAACACCGGCCGGTGTCGGTGTCACCGCGCACACCTCTGTGCCGTACCGGATGTCATCTATCCCCCGGCTCAGACGCGTTATTACGTCCCGGGTCCCGAATTTTGTCCGCAACAAGGGCTGATCGCCCAAGAGGTTGAGCAACGTTTGCAAAATAACAGGTGCCGGGTAGGCATCCAGACTTTCATAGGAACATGTGCACACCGTCGAACTCAGCATGGGATAGAGGAAATCGGTGATAAAGACCTGAGAATACGCCCGGGATGTCAAATACTCAGCCAGTGTGGTTTCATGCGACAGGCCGTCAGCCAGATCCTGCGGCACGCCCTCGGCAAACCGGAGAATATCCCCCATGATATGATTCAGCTTCTCCGTGATTTCCTGTCCCTCCGGCAGTTGAGGCTGATAGGCAACATCCACATTCAAAAAATTAGGCTCACCGGCCACACTGAAGGATTGGGACGGATCAATTGGAACAAGCGCAACACCCGCCTCACGGTAAAGGTCCAGCAGATTCGGCCACTGGGTCACATTAAAAATGCGGGGCGGCACATCCGTGCGAAGTTCAATACCATCCTGTTCAAAACTTATGGAATGCGAATCCATACCCAGGGTATGGTCTTTTTCATACAGCGTCACCCGGTGCCCGGTGCGATTCAAAAGCCAGGCCGCACTTAAACCGGCGATACCGGTTCCGATAATCCCAATTTTCATAACCGTTTCCTCTGAATGCGTATTGATTTTTCATATAAGACCTTGGCCCCCAGCCCTTTTAACTATCTTTTACAGCCGTTAGCATCCCCGACTTGCCGGAGAGATTCATTCTCCCCAAAGATAATTCGGATTGTGGTAATATCAAATACGGACGTATTTCAGCGTCTTCCTGAATACAACCATCATGATCAAATTTAACTTTTATGTTTGTATTTTCTAAATATTTATGTCATTTTTTGCCTTCAAAACAATAAAATATGTATGATTTGAAATTGAGGAATTGCTTTCGTGTTTAAGCAGATCTCCTCTCTTGAAATCTGAATTGCATTGAGGAGAAGCGAATGTTAAAGCAGCTTTCGGCTATATTATACCTTTGTCTCATGCTGACGGGGTGTTCCGTGGT
>JAKSBB010000436.1 GCA_022361315.1 Desulfobacterales bacterium | reverse complement strand
GGAGGATTACAGGGAAACGGTTGAAACCCTTGGCCAAATTCTCGCCCGGGAAAAAGACAACATCCTGGCCCTGATCCAGGGGCACAAAGGTGTCGATAAACGCAGCTACAGTAAAAAAAATCTGCCGGCCTGGCTGGACAAAAGCCTTGCGTCTCTGACGGATGCGGACGCCACACCGGTGTTTTCCATGACGGAAAAGGGCGATCCTTTATACAAGTTTACCCATACCCGCCTTGGGGCAAAGACAAAGACCGGCCGGATTCCACCGGATCATCCATTTTTTAACGCCTGTGAAGACCTGCTTGATCTGAGCCGGCAGATGGAAGAGAACCTTGTGGCATTGAAGCTTGAGTTCCTGGCCTTTTACCGGGAGCGTCTGGCCGCAAAGAAATCCGACCAGGGGGCCTGTTTTTTCGACGATCTGATCAATGATCTGGAATTTATTTTATCAGGACCGGGGAGTGGCCCTTTGAAACATGCGGTGCGGAACAGATACAGGGCCTGCCTAATCGATGAGTTCCAGGATACGGACCCGGGGCAGTATGCCATCTTTTCCTCCCTGTTCGGCAGCCCGGACGACGATGGGAATCAGCCGCCGTTTTTTATGATCGGTGATCCCAAACAGGCCATCTACGCCTTCAGGGGCGGGGATATCTTTGCCTATCTGACAGCGTCCCGGGCCTGCAGCCAATCCTTTACCCTGCCGGTAAATTACCGGTCCGCCCCGTTGCTGGTGGAGGGGGTAAACGCCGTGTTCACACAAACTCCGGAACCCTTCGGATTCAGTGAAATACCGTTTCATCCCGTCACCACCCCGGCCACCGCCGAAAACCGGCTTATTGACGGAAATCGTTTTTTACCGCCCCTGAATCTGGTGATGGTGGAACGGGAGAGCCTGCCCCTGGATAGAAAAGGCTGTATCAAAACCGCTGCGGCCAAAGCAATGATCCCTGACCTGCTGGCCCGGGATGTGCTCTCCGTATTAAATGGTGAGGGCCAGGCAGGCAACGGTGATACAGCAAAACGCTTTTCCCCCGGGGATATGGCCGTTCTGGTGCGGACCAATGCCCAGGCCGAAGCCGTTCAACAGGCCCTGGCCCGTGTGAATATCCCCGCCTATCTGTCCAAAAGCGGTTCTGTATTTGATTCCCCCCAGGCCGTTGCATTTTTCGACCTGCTCTCCGCCGTGGACCGGCCCGAGGATACGGGGTTTCTCAAAGCGGCCCTGGTCTCCCCGGTATACGCCTGGAACGAAGAGATGATCCGGGAACTGAACCGCGACGAGCAATTGCTATGGGGCTGGCAGGACAGATTCCGGGGATACCATGAACTCTGGGAGGAAAAAGGGTTTGTGGCCATGATGACGGCCCTGTTTCACGATGAGGATCTGACCCCGGCGCCGGGAAGTACCCTGACGGAAAGGGCCCTGACCAATTTTTACCACCTCATCGAGCTGTCCTCCCAGGCCGTGCTGCACCAGCAACTGGAACGGCCCTACCTGCTCAAGTGGTATCAGAACCAGCTCCACCCGGACACCCGGGAGGAAACCGTAGACGAACTCCGGCTGGAAAGTGATGCCAGGGCGGTGGCCATTGTCACCATCCATAAGAGTAAGGGGCTGGAATACCCGGTGGTATTTCTCCCTTACCTCTGGGCAGGGAGAGGCCGGGGCAGCAGCCGAGGTTCGGTGCTTTTCCACGACCCGGAAGACAATTATCGCCTCTGCCTGGACCTGGGGTCTGACACCCAGGACGAGGCAAGACGCCTGATGGCTGAAGAGGCGGATGCCGAAGAGATGCGGCTGCTGTATGTGGCACTGACCCGGGCCTCTGCCTGGTGCCGGATATACTGGGGCGGTATTGCCGGCGCAGATAAAACAGCCCTGGGAAGACTGCTGCATCCCGAGGGCCTGGGGGATGACGCCGCTCTCAGGGCGGATCTGGAAGCACTGGCCAAGAGTGCTTCTGAGGCGATTTCTGTTTGTACCATACCTCAAGACGACACCGGAAG
>JAKSBB010000716.1 GCA_022361315.1 Desulfobacterales bacterium | reverse complement strand
CTTTTAAATCAAATCATTCACAAACTCAACTTAGTTTCTGCAGATAAGGATCCGTTAGACCACCGGATTGAAGAACAGTTTACACGTTCTGACGGCAGCTCGTTGGATCTGTCAGTGGAGGGGATTGAATTTTCCTTTAAAGGAATACCGGCAGTGCAGGTGGTTTTTCAGGATATTACCCATAGAAAAATCTGGGAAGCGGGCCTCAGGGAAGAAAAAGAACAGGCAACACGGGAAAGTCTGGCCAAGGGCCGGTTTCTCGCCAACATGAGCCATGAACTTCGAACGCCTTTGAATGCCGTAATCGGACTTACCGGTGTCATGAAGGATAATGAAAACCTGACGGTGGTGCAGCAGCGTAATATCAGTACGATTCGGCGCAGCGGTGAACATTTGTTGGATCTGATCAACAACATCCTGGACATGTCAAAGATTGAAGCAGAAAAAACCGCTGTTTTTGAGGATACGGTGAATCTTACCGGGCTGCTGTCGGACGTACATGACCTTTTCCGGTATCAGGCCTTTAAAAAGCATGTGTCCCTGACTATCAAACATGGAGACAATCTGCCCCCATGGATAAGAACCGATAAGGCAAAACTTCGCCAAATCCTCACCAACCTGATCGGCAATGCCCTGAAATTCACAGACAGCGGCAGCGTCACCGTTCGTGCTTTACCATCAAAGCCTGCAGAGACGGCGGATAAAAAGATGATGCTGAGAATTGAAGTGGAAGATACCGGCCCAGGCATAAGTCCGGACCAGGTTCCCTATATTTTCGACCCTTTTGTTCAAGTTGGCTCTGAAAAAAAGCAAACGCAGGGTACGGGATTGGGGCTGTCTATCAGCCGTCGCTTTGCCAGATTACTGGGAGGCGATCTTGAGATGGAAGAGGCTGCAGACGGTGGCGCGTTGTTCAACTTGAGCCTGCCGGTTCTGGTTTTAGAATCAGCTCCTGAGAAGGTTATGGAAACATCCACTGCCGGCATGATAGCAAACCACTTTGAAGATGGGCGAAGAGATGATATACAGGAAGTCACCGAAGGTACCATTGAAGACGGAACCGGAAAGATGCCGATGTCACAGATACGGGAGGAGATCGGCATGTTGCCCGGAAAACTGAGAGGCGAACTGCAGGCCGCGGCAATCCAGGTGGATTATATGTATGCCCTCAAGCTGGTCCGGGATATGACAGATCTGAATCCGGCCCTTGCAGATGCGCTTTCCGATCTCATACATAACTTTAAGTTCGACACCCTTCAAACACTTTGCGAAAAGGCGGATTAAGCATGGAACAGGCCGGGTCCTCTGAAAATATCGTCATTGTGGACGACACGCCTGAAAATCTGACGGTTTTGCTTCAGATCCTTAGCCGGAAAGGCTACAGGGCTCGGCCTGCCCTCAGTGGTGAGATTGCCCTGAAAACCATCAGGGCCGATTTACCGGATCTTATTCTTCTTGATATTGTCATGCCGGGGATGGACGGATATGAGGTCTGCAGGCAGCTTAAAGCGGATGAAACCACCCGGGATATCCCCGTGATTTTCATTTCTGCACTAAAGGAAGTGGAAGACAAGATGCGGGCCTTTTCCGAAGGCGGGGTGGATTATGTATCCAAACCATTTCAGCCGGAAGAGGTGCTGGCACGGATTAAAACCCACCTCAGCCTGAAATCCATGGTCACTCGTCTTGCGGATAAAAACCAAAAGCTGCAGGCGGCCTTGGATGAGGTAAAGCAATTGCAGGGGCTTTTACCGATCTGCGCCGGCTGTAAAAAGATCCGGGATGAGAACGATGAATGGAATCATCTGGAATCCTACATCGAATCACACACAGAGGCATCATTCAGCCATGGCATGTGCCCGGACTGTGCAAAAAATCTATACGGAAATCATGGCTGGTTCAAACGGGTGAAGAATAAGAAGTCGTGATGAACCTTTAATTCAACACTACACCCATGATCATGACCCCAATCCGGGTCGTTGCTACAGGAGAAAGATGAATGAAAAAGATACCTGAAGGTGCCGGCGCCACCGGCCACCACCCCATGCTTTCCGGAATGTCTCCGGACCGTGTTAAACGGGGAAAGATTGTTTCGGCCCAGGAAGCACTCCAGCTGATCCAGGACGGAGACACCGTGGCAACAGGCGGTTTTGTGGGCATCGGATTTCCGGAGCAGTTGGCCGTTGAACTTGAGAGGTATTTTCTTGAAACCGGATGTCCCCGGGATTTGACGCTGATGTACGCCGCAGGGCAGGGGGACGGAAAGGAAAGAGGGCTGAATCACCTGGGGTATGAGGGACTGGTGAAACGGGTCATCGGTGGACACTGGGGACTGGTTCCCAAATTGCAGAAGCTGGCCATCGGCAACAAGATTGAAGCCTATAATCTTCCCCAGGGTGTCATTTCACACATGTTCCGGGATATTGCCGCCGGCAAACCCCGCACCATTACGACGGTGGGAATGGAAACCTTTGTGGATCCGAAAAACGGCGGCGGAAAGATCAACGCGGCCACCCGGGAAGATATCGTGGAGCGCATTGAATTCGACGGCAACGATTATCTGGCATATAAAACTCGTCCCATCCAGGTGGCATTGCTCAGGGGAACCACGGCGGACACGGACGGCAACATTACCATGGAGAAAGAGGCACTGGTTCTTGAAGCACTTGCCATTGCCACCGCTGCCAGGAATTCCGGTGGATACGTCATCGTACAGGTGGAGCGTATTGCTGAGAAAGGGACATTAAATGCCAGGCAGGTGAAAATTCCGGGGATAATGGTGGACTGTGTGGTGGTCTCCCAGCCGGAGTATCACTGGCAGACATTTGCAGAGCCGTATAACCCCTCCTTCAGCAGCGAAGTTAAGGTGCCGGTACAGTCCCTTGACTCTATGGCCATGGACGAGCGTAAAATCATTGCCCGCCGGGCAGCCATGGAACTGACCCCCAATTCGGTGGTCAACCTGGGTATCGGTATGCCCGAAGGGGTGGCAAACGTTGCCAATGAGGAAAAAATCCTAGATCTTCTCACCCTGACGGCAGAACCCGGAGTGATTGGCGGGATACCTGCCGGCGGCCTGAATTTCGGCGCTGCGGTGAACACCGAGGCCGTGATCAACCAGCCCTCCCAGTTTGATTTTTACGACGGCGGAGGGCTCGACATCGCATTCCTGGGGCTGGCCCAGTCCGACCGCCACGGCAACCTGAATGTCAGTAAATTCGGCACCCGTCTGGCCGGTGCAGGCGGTTTTATCAACATCAGCCAGAATGCAAAAAAAGTGGTGTTTGTGGGGACGTTCACCACCGGTGGACTGAAGGTGGCAGTAAACAACAACCAACTGGAGATCCGAACGGAAGGTAAGTTTCTAAAATTTCTCGATCAAGTGGAGCACGTGACTTTCAGCGGGAAATATGCAGCCCAGAACCGCCAGGAGGTGCTTTACATTACCGAGAGATGTGTGTTTTCCCTCACCCGTAACGGTATGGAACTCATTGAGGTGGCACCGGGGATTGATGTGGAAAAGGATATTCTGCCCCATATGGACTTCACCCCGGTGATCATCGGAGAACCGGCCGTCATGGACGAACGGATTTTTTCTGACACCCCCATGGGATTAAAAAGCGATCTTCTGGTGCGTCCCCTGGCCGAACGGTTTTCCTACGATGCGGAGGAGAATATCTTCTTCATCGATTTTGAGGGATTTGAGGTTAAATCCCACCAGGATATCGTGGATATCGAGGGTATTGTCTCCGGCCGGCTGCGCCCACTGAACAAGAGGGTCTACACCATCGTTAACTACGATAATTTTTCCATTTACCCCGAATTGATGGATGACTATGTGGACATGGTCCAGTTCCTTGTGAAGACCTTTTATTCCGGTGTAACCCGGTACACCACCAACGCCTTTTACCGAATGAAACTCGGGGATGCGCTCCAGCGACGCAACATTGACCCGCAGATTTACGGTACCTCCAAAGAGGCGGGGGAGGCCCTGAAGGATCTGTCCTCCTGATACGGGACACCACCATGAGCCGGTATTGCACAACAAATTGAATGACACCGTAAAAGGTGTTGTGATAGAGTTACCGGTATCTGTTCATCGGGTTTCGGCCGGCGATTCATCCGGCCATCCATTTTCCCTGGGAGGACAATCGCATGGTTTCGAAAAACGCTACATTTTTGAGTATTACGGACCTTCATTTTAATCCATGTGCCGATCCGGCACTCACGGCCAGGCTGGCAGACGCTGCGCCGGATGAGTGGGCTGAAATTTTTGAATCTTCGACCCAAAAGGAACTGGTTGGGTGGGGCAAAGATACGAACTATCCGTTGCTCAATAGCCTGTTTAAGGATGTGTCCGCATTTTCCGATGCCGATTTTATACTGTTTTCCGGTGATTTCCTCGGCCATAATTTACGGGAGCGTTTTCAGTCTGCCACCGGTGACAAAAGTGATGCCGGCTTCAGCCGGTTCATCGGGAAAACCCTGGAATTTCTGGCAGCCGCGTTCCAAAAGGCCTTCCCCGGCAAGGTGATTTTCCCGGCCATGGGGAACGATGATAACATTTGCGGTGATTATGAAATTACGCCTCTGGGGGAATTCCTTTCTCGGTTTACAGATGCCTGGCAACCGGTGATGAACCGTCTTGACGGAGACAACACATTTGCACAGACCTTTCCTGTGGGCGGATATTATACGGCGTTACTGCCCGGAGAATCACACCAGCGGTTGATCGTTCTGAATAATATATTCATGGCCCGCAACTACAGGGATGCCTGCGGGTCGGTGCCGGGGGATCCCGGAGAAGCCCAGCTGAACTGGCTGGAATGGGTGCTTTATCTGAGCCGGACAAACCGGGAATCGGTGTGGATGGTCTTTCATGAACCCCTGGGCATTAATATGTACCAGGCAATTCACGGTAAAAATCCCCATTGTGCCAGCAATGTATCCACCTTCATTAAATCAAGGTACGGCGATCGTCTCAGAACCATTCTGCTGAAATCCTCGGATATCATTCGCGTGGTCTTCTGCGGGCACACCCACATGGATGAGTTCCGTATTCTCCATGACGGGTTTAACACCCCGAGAATTGCCATGCATATCACACCGTCGGTGAGTCCGATTTTCGGTAACAATCCGGCCTATCAGGTGTTTACACTGGGAGACGATTATGGGCCGGTGGATTATTCCACGCGGATGATTGATCTGAGTCTCACCCGGAATCCCGCTGAAGCCGGGTGGGTTGAATCTTACCGTTTCTCAGAGGCCTACGGACAAACGAACCTGGATCCCGTATCCCTCTCCGGTGTGGGGGACGCTGTGGCAGACAATACCGACATTCGGCAACGGTATATTGAGTATTTCAATGTCTGCCAGTCCACTTACTCCATGATCAACTCAGACAATTGGCGCGCCTTTTATGACTGCATCAATGACAACACCCGGGACGCCTTTGTAAAAGAGTATTGTCCCGCACATCAGTCCAGCCTCGCCGGCCGGTCTCTTCACCAAAAAGGTACCCCATGATCCGAATCGTAGAAGTCGGCCCGAGAGACGGGCTGCAGAATGAGAGTGCACAGATACCTGCAGATGCGAAGATTGCATTTGTGGATGCATTGTCACGCACCGGTGTCAGTGAGATTGAAGTCAGCGCGTTTGTTTCACCGAAGAAGATCCCCCAGCTCCACGATGCCGCCAGCGTATTCAAAGGAATCAACCGAAGAAAAGGTGTGATCTATTCAGCCCTGGTGCCGAACCTTGTGGGGCTGGATCAGGCAATTCGGGCCGGGGCCGACAAAATATCCCTGTTCACCGCTGCAAGTAACACCTTTACCCATAAAAACATAAATACCACTATTGAGGGCTCGCTGGACCGGTTCCAACCCGTTGTCAGGAAGGCACTCGAGGCCAAACTGCCGGTACGCGGCTATATCTCCACGGCCTTCTGGTGTGCCTATGAAGGGAGAATCCCTCCTGAGGCTGTTCTGGATCTTTCCTTCAAGCTGCTGGATATGGGAATAGATGAGATATCAATTTCCGACACCATCGGAAAGGCATCACCGGATGAGGTGGCTGGGCTTCTGGAATGTTTGCTGCCAAAGATACCTGCTGCACGTCTTGCCGTTCATTTTCATGACACCTATGGTAGAGGAATCGCAAACGTGTTGAAGTCGGTATCTTACGGTATCACGATGGTCGATGCCAGCGCCGGCGGACTGGGCGGCTGTCCCTTTGCACCGGGGGCCACCGGCAATGTGGCCACCCAGGCCGTGGTCACCGCCCTGAAAGATGCCGGATACCCCATGGACGTAGACGTTACAGGGCTTACGGATGCCGGACAAATTCTGGCACCCTATCTTTCTGCAGACCCACCTGCTTCACCGGATTTATCAAGCCTTGCCTGTACCACCTGCGAATTCTTTGACGGTAACAGGTGTTGTGGCCGTGACACCCGGCTGGCCTGACCAGGGTCAGCGCCCCATAGCCATTTAGGTTTTCTCCAGCTTTTCAAGACGGTATCTCAAAGTGGCCCGTGAGATACCCAGTATCCGTGCCGCTTTGGAAACGTTGTTGCCGGCTTGATCCATGGCAAATACGATACACCGGTTTTCCAGTGCTTCCAGGCCGTCTCCGATGATCATGGGGATGAGTTTATCCATGGGTAGGGTGTCAATGGCCTTTTCCTGGTAGGGGTTGAGAATCAGATGGTCCGGCATGATCGTATCTGTGGTGCAGAGGATCATGGCACGTTCCAACACATTTTTAAGTTCCCTGATGTTCCCTTTCCAGGGATAGGAGAGCAGCTTTTTCAACCCGGTGTCCGACAGGGTCGGCGGCTTCTTGCCGAAGGCCTTGGAAAATTCACGGATAAAGTGCTGGCTTAAGGGATAGATATCTTCTTTTCGTTCTCTCAAGGGGGGGATCTGGATGGGAAAAACGTTGATGCGGTAAAACAGGTCTTCCCTGAAGGTCTTATCCTGCACCATCTGCCACAGGTCTTTGTTGGTGGCGGCGATAATTCGAACGTCTGCGTTAATGGTTTTGCTTCCCCCTAACCGTTCGAACTGCTGGGTTTCAAGGATACGGAGGAATTTGGCCTGGACATCAAGCTCCATATCTCCGATTTCATCCAGAAACAGGGTGCCCCCGGAGGCCATTTCAAACTTACCTTTCACCTGTTTATGGGCACCGGTGAAGGCGCCTTTTTCATAGCCGAAAAGCTCTGCTTCCAATAGGGATGAGGGAATAGCGGCACAGTTTACGGTGGAGAAGGGACCGGAGGATCTGGGGCTGTTCATATGGGTGGCCCGGCTGAGCAGTTCCTTGCCGGTACCGCTTTCTCCGGTGATCAATACACTGGTGTCGGTGTGGGAAACAGAGCCGGCCAGTTCAAGTACTTCACAGATCCGGGGAGAGTTGCCCACAATATTCTTGAAGGTGAACTTATCCTCGATTTCCTGGCGCAGGTGGCGGACTTCATGGGCCAGACGGCTGACTTTGAGTGCCTTTTTCACACTCTCCCTCAAGGTCTCTTCCTTGAAGGGTTTGGTCACATAGTCAAAGGCGCCTTCCCGGATGGCCTGTACGGCATTTTCTATGGACCCGTATGCCGTAATCACAATCACCGGGATGTCCGGATTCCGTTCCTTGACGTGGGCCAGTATTTCCATTCCGCTGACTTTGGGCAGTTTGAGATCGGTAATCACCAGATGGATGGTCTGGTTGTCGAACATCTCAAGTGCCTGTGCGCCGTCGCTGGCCTCGTGGATGATCAGGTCCAGGTCGGAAATCTGCATGGTAATTACCTGGCGCATCCGGTTTTCATCTTCAATCAGTAATATTTGCGGCGGCATTGCCGTTTTCCTCCATGACGGTTTCAAACAAAAGGGTAAATCTTGTGCCCCGGCCTTCTCTGCTCCAGACATCTATGCCGGCGCCGTGGGCCTTAACGATCTGGGATACCACGGACAGCCCCAAGCCAATGCCGTCATCCCGGTAACTGACGAAAGGATCGAAGATCCGCTGGAGGCGTTCACGGCAGATCCCGGTTCCCTTGTCCGTAATGTGCAGGGCAAGTACGGGTTGTCCGGACTCAATGAGGCGTCCCTGACCGTTGAAGAACGGCGCCTCATCCGTCAGTGTATCATAATTGGATGCCGGCGACAGGTGAATATCTATAGGGCCTCCGTCCGGCATGGCCTGAACCGCATTGAGGGCCAGATTGAGCACCACCTGGTGAAGCTGATCCCGGTCACCGTTTATGGGGGGCACCTGTTCCGGCGCATTCAGCCGGAACTGATGACCGGGGTGCTGTTGTTCCACCGACGTGGCGATCTCTTCAACCAGAAGTTTGAGGTCCGTGGGTTTCATCCTTGGCGAGGGGGGCTTTGCAAAGTCAAGAAAGGCAGTAAGGGTGTGATTCAAACGGTCCACTTCTTCGATAATAAAGTCCGCAGCCTTCTCACGCATGACCATGGGGCGATCGGGATTGGCCACCACCTGGGCGGAGCCCCGGATGATCCCCAAGGGGTTTTTAATCTCGTGGGCGATGCCGGCGGTCATCTGTCCGACGGCAGCCAGTTTTTCATTCTGTGTCAGTTCAGCGTAGGTCCGCTTTAATTCGATATTACTCCGGTTCAGGGAGGATGCCATCTGATTGAAAGATCTTGCCAGAGAAGCGGCAATATCGGGGTCCCGGATATCCACCTTATAGTCCAGGTCTCCCGAGGAGATCCGCTCGATGCCCTGGCGCAGACGGGTCAGGGGGCGTGCAATGGTCATGGCAATAAGGTAGGACAACAGACTGGCCAAAAGGATGCCGCCCACCACCAGAGAAATAATGGCACGGCGAATGGACATCACGTTTTCAAAAAGATCTGACACGGGCAGTGTGACGCCGACGGTCCAGTCATTTCCCGGGTATGCCGTATATGCGGTCACGTATTGGAAACCCTTGAACTGGGATACGCCGAAATCCTTGTCCCGTGTTTTCAGATCCTGATGAATGGCGCGCAGCAGGTCGGTGTGAAAGGATTCCCAGGGTTGCTGTACCAGGGCAGGGTGGGCGATTATCCGTCCGTTTTTATTGTCAAAAATATACGCCACCCCCCGGCTGCCGATTTTGATTCCCTTCAGGAATTCGGAGAACGAAGATATGTCGATATCGATACCGCATACCGCCTGGAGTTTTTCCGTGGTGTCGTAAATGGGTACAGAAACCGTCATTCCGGGTTTCCTGGCAGAGGCAAAGAGATAGACATCGGTCCAGTGGATGTCCAGTGTGGTCAAAGCCCCCTGGTACCAGGGACGGATTCGGGGATCAAAGGTTTTATGAACCTCCGGTACCTGGGCGGGGGACATGAGGAACCGTCCGGTTTCATCGCCGAAGATAATGTTAAAGAACTCGGGATGTTCTTTCTGGAAAAGGTTGAAGTACCGGAGGATCTGTTTGTCATCCGTCATATCGATCAATCCGTTTTCAAACAGTCCTTTGATCAACTTGACGTTAAAGGTATGGTGGGAGAGAAAAGACTCCACCCGTTTGGATATCTGATTGGCCGAGCCCAGGGCAAACT
>JAKSBB010000247.1 GCA_022361315.1 Desulfobacterales bacterium | reverse complement strand
ATTCTGACCGAAATCCCCCATCACCTGGTGGTACAGGCAGATCCGGAACGGATTCCGGCCCTGACCCTGGCCCTGGAAAATAACCGATGCAGGGAACGGGTCCACCTGCTGGCCCCGATTGACCACAGCTGGCAGTTTTACAGGGCACTGGAATGCGGGATACTGGCACCCAAAATGGCAAAAGGACTCCCCGTCAACGGCATCCCAAGGGAACTGGTCAAAGCCATGTTCAGTTCCTGCCCGGTCATCAGCACCCCGGCCGGCGGTATTACCGACCTTGTCGTTGACAACCAGACCGGCCTGCTGCATTCCCCGGGGGATCAGGACGGACTTGCCGGCCGGATTGCCTCCACCCTGATTCGTGACGCCGCTACCAAAGAGCGGACCCACGCCGCCCGGGAGACAGTCAAAACCCGCCACACCATTGACGCCATGGGACGAAACGTCATCAGGATTTACCGTCTCCACCAGGTAAAACTGGATAAACAGCGTCTGCCGGATCGTTTTCGGCAGATATGAGGAACTTTTTTTATGTCGAAAACCGATCGAACTGCCTTTCTGGTACCCTTCTTCGGCCCCCTGCCCCCCTATTTTGATTTCTGGGTAAATTCCTGTGAAGCCAATCAGGAGGACTTTCACTGGTTTGTATATAATGACCATGTGGAAGAGATCACCCGCCTCAATCCAGCGGTCACCCTGATCCCTTACCGGTTTGAGGAGATGGTATCGGCCTTTGACACCGAACTGAATATTCAGATTCCCGGGAAGCACCTCCGGCGGGTCTGCGATTACAGGATGTTATTCTACTTCATCCGGCGGGAAGAAGACGCTCTGGATGACTACGGGTTCATCGGGTATACGGACATGGACATGGTCTACGGCCGGCTCAAAGCCTTTATGCCGGAAAACATGGCTGACTATGCCGTTATTTCGGCCGATGATGATGCCCCCTGCGGTCCTTTTACCCTGATGAATCGAAAACAGCTTCACCGGTTCAGGTCATGGGAGCACCTCAAACCTGAGATGGAAAAGGTGCAACACGAATCCTTTAATGAAAACAAACAGCTAATTGATATCCTCAAGGGGGATCTTGAGGTCTGGT
>JAKSBB010001282.1 GCA_022361315.1 Desulfobacterales bacterium | reverse complement strand
TCGATTTTGATGTGGCGCAGAAATTGTACATCCCGAAAAAGGATTTTGAGGCGGAGCTGGCCTCCAGGGCGCTGGTGCTGGAAAGCGGGTTTAAGCACCGGATCAATCTCCGGCTGCCGGACATCATCGGGACCGTGGGCGGTAACGTTACACAGTCCCCGGACCTGCGGGACCTGCTGTACGGCATCGTGGACGAGCAGCTCAGCGCATACGCCACGACGGATACCTACCAGGTCATGTTTGAAGAGGAGGACTGATGACGGGGTTTTTATTTGAGGACAGTAATGTGATCACCGCAACCAAGCGGCCTCCGTGGATGTCTGAAGAGCTTTGGCAGACCCTCCAGGGGATAGCAGGCGAAGAGGGTGGCAGGTTGCTTCATTCGTTCACCTTTACTAAGGCTGAGCGCAAGGTCATGAAAAAGCCCAAGCAGGTGAAGGTTTCGGAATGGGCGGAAAAGAACCGGGTGATTACCATGGGGCCTTTGCCCGGACCCTGGCGCAATGAGATCACGCCCTATGTGCCCGGTATTATGGACGCCCTGGCAGTCTCATTTGTTCGGGAGTGCAATATTTGTAAGTGCCCCCAGTCCGCAGGCACTGAAGGGGTTCACAACTTCATCGGCAGCCGGATCGACCTTGCACCGGGGCCGGTGCTGTACATCTATCCGGATGAGCTGACGGCCGAAGAAAACTCCAAGGACAGGGTGCTGCCCATGATCCAGTCCTCAAAAAAGCTGCGAAGTTTTTTCACAGGCCAGGAAAGGGATAAGTCCGCCCTGCGGATCAGTCTGCGGCACATGCAGATCTTTTTTGCCTGGGCCAGGTCAGCGGCCCGGCTGGCAAATAAGCCTATCCGATATGCCGTCGCAGACGAGATAGACAAGGAAGGGTTTGACCCGGATAAAAAAGAAGCATCCAAAATGGATCAGATCCGGAAGCGGCTTATTACTTTCATGAAGCTTGGGATCTCCAAGTTCATAAAGATCTCCACACCTACCCTGGAAGACGGCAATATCTGGGTGGAATTCAATAAGGCCGACGTAATCTTTGATTTTCATGTACGTTGCCCGAAATGCGGAACTCTCCAGCTTATGCGGTTCCGGAACATCAAATGGGAAGGCGGATCAAAGGCGAATATCAGTGAACTTAAATCCAAGCAGCTTGCACGGTACGAATGCGAACATTGTGAAGCACTCTGGGACGACGACACCCGGAACGTTGCAGCCCGGGCAGGTGTCTGGATGGCCAGAGGCAAAAACATTGAGCTGTTCACCTACCTTGAAAAGTTCCGGCCTGCCAACATCTCCTTCCATATCCCTGCATGGATCTCTTATTTTGTGAGCCTGTCCGATTGTGCGGCCGCATTCATTGAAAGCCTGTCCGATCCGCTTAAGGCCCAGGATTTTTACAACGCCATTAAGGCGGAACCCTACCGCATGAAAATAAAGCTGCAGAAAGAGGACCAGGTCCTGGCCCACCGGAACCATTTGCCCGAGGGCGTGGTCCCTAAGGATGCCATTGCCCTGACCTGCGGC
>JAKSBB010000672.1 GCA_022361315.1 Desulfobacterales bacterium | reverse complement strand
GGCATGGGGCATGATTTCATCACCGATTTCATCATCGAAAAAAACATCCCCGCTGTAATGCTGGCCAAAGGCGTCACTGGAAAAGAGAATGGCCTGGTCCGGCAGGTAGGTAAACATGGAATCCGGCCAGTGAAGCATTCTTGTCTCAAGAAACGAAAATGTCCTGTTTCCTAAGGTGAGACTGTCTCCGGTGCCCACCACCTGGAAGTTATACTCCCGGTTGAAATGACTTTTCAGGTTCTTGGCGCCCATTTTTGAGCAGTAGACCGGTTTGTCCTGACCGATTTTATGTAAGACCTTGGGAATGGCGCCGGAGTGGTCCATTTCCGTATGGTTGCTGATGATCGCATCAATCTTTTTGGGATCGATAACTCTGGATATATTGGCCAGAAGCTCGTCCCCGAAGGGGGCCTTGACCGTGTCGATAAGGATGTTTTGCTCACCCAGGACGAGGAAGGCATTGTAGGTGGTGCCTTCGTAGGTGGAGTACCCGTGAAAGTCCCTGATATCCCAGTCCCGGCAGCCGACGGAATAAATATTGTCCGCTATTTCCATGGGTTTGTACATGAATCGTATCCCTCTAAACTAATCGTCTAATTTTTCAAAATCTTCCTGGGCAGCACCACAAAGGGGGCAGACCCAGTCTTCGGGTAAATCTTTCCAGGCGGTTCCGGGGGCGACACCGTTGTCTGGATCGCCGTCGGCAGGGTCATAGACATATCCGCAGGGGCATTCATATTTGTCCATCGTTTGTCCTCCATTTATATGTTTGGCATTATTGGGTATGGGAGCATGATGCTTATGGGGCTTTTCGTTGATATCATCCCATTGTATTGATGCAAGGTATATGCCAGTTTGTAGCCTTTAATCCTGCCTGCTAAATTACAAATGGGATCGCAGATAAAGGTTTTCACTTGTCTGGTATTACTATAATATAAGCCCTGCAAAATCAATAAATCATTTATTACGGGCCTTAGGATGAGAGACCACGTATTTACCAAAAAAACCCGGATTGATGTACCGGTGGAAACCCTGTTTGCCTGGCATGCCAGGAACGGGGCCATCAACCGCCTGACCCCGCCCTGGACCCCCCTGACCCTGATCTCCCGCAAGGGAGACGGCATAGACAAAGGGGTTGAAGTGCGGTTCAAAATGAAGACCCTCGGTGTTCCCACCATTTGGGAGGCGGAACATGTGGATTATAAGGAGAACTGCTACTTCAAAGACCGGCAGACCCGGGGACCCTTTGCCCTCTGGGAGCATGACCACCTGTTTCACAGGGATGGGCCGAATCGGTCCATAATGGAGGACAGGGTCCGGTACCGGCTTCCCATGGGGCCGTGCAGCCTTCCGTTTTATGGCCATGCCGGCCGGGAACTGGAGCGGATATTTGAATACCGGCACCAGGTGCTCAAGTATGACATGGAGCACCGAATCGAAAAAATTAAGAAGCAGCGGATTCTCATTTCCGGTGCATCAGGCACCATCGGACAGGCACTGGTACCTTTCCTGCGCACCTGCGGTCACGAGGTGGTCCGTTTGGTGCGGGACCCCTCGGATAATTCCGAGGATGCCCTGTATTGGGACCCGTATAAAGGGCTGTTGGATATTGAGGCGGCAGGCCCGATTGATGCCGTCATCAGCCTGAACGGTGTGGACATTTCCCGGGGAAAATGGACGGACCGGCAGAAAAAGCTGATCATTGATTCCAGGGTAATGCCCACCCGGACTCTGGTGGAAAAGATGCGGACCATGGATAAACCGCCTTCGGTGTTTATCTCTTCTTCGGCCATCGGGCTATATGGAGAGGGCGGAGACGCTGAGTTGACCGAAGATACACCCATGGGCCAGTCCTTTATTTCCGAAGTCTGCGATCAGTGGGAAACCGCTTCCCTTGGTGCCGTCAGGGGCGGTATCCGGACCGTTCAACTGAGGATCGGTGTCGTATTAACCCCGGCAGGCGGGGCTCTTGAACGGATGTTTCTGCCGTTTTTAATGGGCATGGGAACCCGGTTGTCCCACGGCCGCCAATACATGAGTTGGATTTCCATGGACGATGCCCTGGGCGGCATCCTTCATCTGCTGGAGTCCGACAGTGTCCACGGCCCGGTAAACCTTACCGCACCCAATCCGGTGCCCAATATTGAGTTTACCCGTTCCCTGGGCAAGGTCTTGAACCGCCCGGCCTTTTTTGTCATGCCGCGGGGCGTGGCCACGGCCCTTTGGGGGGATATGGGCAGGGAAACCCTGCTGACATCCGCCAGGGTCATACCCAAGAAATTAATGGACAGCGGCTTCTACTTTAACCATACCCACCTGGAACCGGCCCTGCGCCACCTGCTGGGCAGACGGATCTCCGGATAACCCTATTATTTGGTCCATAAAATATGAATACCCAATTAAAATTTCTGTTCTCATTTATAATGGTCGTGGCCCTGACATTCGGATTTGTGAATGTCTATTTTCCCCTTGAAACCTATAGTTTCGAACGCCTCCACATCTTTTTGTTCAACCTGTGTACCGGTGGTACCATACTGCTTTATTACACCCAGGGCAGGCACCGGGTATCCAAAACCGTTCGCATTTTTTTCTTTTTATCCCTGATATACGCCTTTTCGGCCTTTTTCAAATTGTACCCGTTGACCCTTCTGGTTTCACTGGGGCTGTGTTTTGTGGTGGAAAAGGTCAGGATTCAGCGGTTTTCACTGATCCCTCTCCAGTTTTTGAAAAAAGAGGTCTCCGTGTCGGACAAATTCCACCATGCCTCATTGTGGTGCCTGTCCATCGGTATCGGCATGGCCTCCCTGGTGATCATCAATAACGAATATACCCTCTGGGTGCAGATGGATAAATTGACCCTGAATACCTTTTTCCTGGGGTATTCATTTCCTTTGTCCCTCATTACCCTGTCCCTGGTGTTCGGTAATCTGAAGAAACTGGAAGGGGCCGGCAAAAAGGCCGTGATGGAGGTTTGTTTCTGGACCATCACCCTTGGGGTAATTATCTTTTTCATCTTTATTTTGTTCGAACGCTTTATCCCTCAGATTTTTGTCACCTCCGCCCTGTTTTTTGCCGTGGTCACGGTCTTTTACCTTTACTATACCTTTGCGGAGAGAATGCAGCAGAAACTCTTTCTCACGTCGGGGATCGGTTTTCTCATCGTGACGGCGGTGACGGGTATTGCCTATATTTTTCTCCAGATGCAGGAGGGATATGATCCGGAGAGAACCAAGTGGCTGCTCCACATCCATGTGTTTGCCTCACTTTACGGCTGGAACCTGTGCGGATTGTCGGTGATCTGCAGGTTTGACGATTTTC
>JAKSBB010000466.1 GCA_022361315.1 Desulfobacterales bacterium | reverse complement strand
TTGCCGGTCTTGCGGTCGCCGATGATCAGCTCGCGCTGGCCGCGGCCGATGGGGATCATCGAGTCGACGGCCTTGATGCCGGTCTGCAGGGGCTGGCTGACGGGCTGACGACCCGCGATGCCGGGGGCGATCACGTCCACCTTCTGGGTGGTGGTCGCCTCGATGGGGCCGAGGCCGTCGAGCGGTTCGCCCAGCGGGTTGACGACGCGGCCGAGCATCGCTTCGCCGGCGGGCACCTCGAGCAGGCGGCCGGTCGTGCGGACGCTCATGCCCTCTTTGATCTTCAGGTAGTCGCCGAACAGCACGGCGCCGACGGTGTCCTCTTCGAGGTTCATCGCCTGGCCCATGACGGTCGAGCCGTCGTCGGCCTCGAACTCGAGCAGCTCGGCGGCCTTGCAGTTGGCCAGGCCGGAGACGCGGGCGATGCCGTCGCCGACCTCCAGCACCTTGCCGACTTCGCTGACTTCCAACTCGGCGGCGTACTGGGCGATCTCGTTCTTGATCACGCTGGTGATTTCGTCTGTGCGGATCTTCATGTTTCTATTCTTCCATTAGCGTCGCGGCGTTGGATCGGATGGACTCCCGCCCGCGTGCGATGATGTCCCGCTTGATGTTCTGCAGTTGCGTGGCGACCGAACCGTCGATCTGCTTGTCGCCGATGCGGAGCTTGAGGCCGCCGATGATCGATTCGTCGACATTGGCGCTGACGATGGCCTTGCCGTCGATGGCGGCGGAGACCTTTTGACCGACCGTCTGTAGCTGACTGTCGCTGAGCGGCTGGGCGCTGGTGACCAGCACGTCCACCTCGCCGCGTTTTTCCTTGAGCAGGCGGACGTAGGCGGCGTGGATCGTGGTCAGCACGCCGAGCCGGCCCTTGTCGTTGAGCACCTGCAGGAAGCGATAGGTCAGGTCGCTGACGCGGCCGGAAAAGATCGCCTCGATGCTGCGGGTGCGTGCCGCGGCGGAGATCGCCCGGTTGCGCAGCAGCGCCGACAGGTCCGGCGTCGCGGCGATCAGGTCGACCAGCTGGGTCAGCTCGTCGGCCACGTCCTCAACGGCGCCCGCCTCGTCGGC
>JAKSBB010000210.1 GCA_022361315.1 Desulfobacterales bacterium | reverse complement strand
GTTGCGGTAAGGAGGCTGATGAGGTATGATTATCGGAATAATAAATCCGCTGTAAATTCTAATGCTGCTCAAAAAGGAGGAAACCTATGGATTTGGAACAATACAAACAGGTGATCAAGGATGCTATTCAGGGTGAAATTGATGCCAGAACCTTTTATGAAAAAGTGGCCAACGGTCTGAAAGATGACTTCCTTAAAAAAACATTTGAGAATTTTGCCAAGGAAGAGGGAAAACACGAGGAGATCCTGACAAAAATTTTAAACCAGGAAAACATCACCACTTCCCATTTCAACTGTGATAAGGACTTCAAGGTGGCAGAAACCATCGAAATGCCGGCGGTTACCCCTGATATGGATCTCAAGAATGCCATCGGTCTGGCCATGAAAAACGAAGAAATCGCCATGAAGAAGTACACGGCTCTGGCGGAAAACTGCGAAGATCCGGAATTGAAGCTGGTTTTTCAGGATCTGGCATCCATGGAACGGGACCACAAATTCAAGATGGAGCAGAACTTTGTGGATGTGGCCTATCCTGAAGTCTGGTAGGAGAACCCTTCTCCAACGTTAGCCGCACCCTCTAAAACGATTCGGGCCCTGCAACAAAATTATCCGTTGCAGGGCCCGTTTTTATTTTTTAAATGGAATCAGCTATCCTTCCAACACCCCGTCCAGTTCATGTTTCAGGGAACGGTTCATGAGCCGTTCCACCGTCTCATCCACGGGGCGGTCCTCAAAAAGAACCGCATAAACCTCGTTACAGATGGGCAGGTCCACCCCGAGTTTTCTGGAAAGGTTGTAAACCGAACGGGTGGTTTTGACCCCTTCGGCCACCATGCGCATTTCAGAGATGATATCGTCCAGCTTCTTACCCTGGCCGATCTGCTTGCCCACGGTATAGTTCCGGCTCAACTCCCCGGTACAGGTGAGCAATAGGTCACCGACGCCGGCAAGGCCGGAGAGGGTCAGGGGATCTGCGCCCATGCGGGTGCCGAGGCGGTTCATCTCGGTGAGCCCCCGGGTGATCAGGGCGGCCCTGGGGTTCAGCCCCATGTTCATGCCGTCACAGATCCCGGCGGCAATGGCAAGGACATTTTTCATGGCGCCGCCCACCTGGGTGCCCACGGGATCGTCGTTGACATAGACCCGGAATGTGGGGCCGGCAAATACCTGCTGGACAAATTCCGCCACCCCGCGGTCTGTGGCGGCGGAGGCAACTACCGTAGGAATCTTTGCCGCCACCTCCTTGGCAAAACTCGGACCGGATAGAACGGCGAAGTTCTTCGCCGGAATGTTATCCATTATTTCAGACAGAATATCGGTCATGGTCTGGTGGGTTTTATTTTCTATGCCTTTGGAAGCAGAAACAACCACAGTGTCCGGGGATATGAAAGATTTCATTTCCCCCGCCATGGCCCGCATGCAGTGTGAGGGTACCACAACGAGGACAAGGTCTTTGTCGGCAACAGCCGTCTTCAGATCATTGGTGGGTACAATGCCCTCCGGCAGGGAAAAACCGGGAAGGAACACCTTGTTCTCCTGATGCTGTTCAATCTGCTCCCGGACTTCGGTTTCGAACACCCAGAGATCCAGACGATAGCCCTTGTCTGCCAGTTGTTTTGCCAGTGCGGTACCCCAACTGCCGGCCCCCACCACCCCGATCCGTGCTTTTGAAGGATTCATCATTCGTGTAGCGCCTTAAGTTTAATTGAAATGACATCCTAAGCCCGCCTTCCAGGGCCGGGCAGATAGGTGGTTATATATTAAATTCATGTGTGGTTCAACGATAATTAACTGGATAGCGGGTCTGGGATTCCAGCAGTTTTTCAATACCGGCAGGGGATTCCGGGCATTCAAAAAACAACACAAAAGGTTCATCCGGGTCCGGCAGGTCATTGATGTGTAAGATCCGAGATAGACGGTCCCCTGAAAACTCAAAAAGGTAAATCCCCCGTTTGCGGTCCAGGCAACGCCAATACCGGGCAGACATCATCGCCTCGGTCATGGTAAACCCTTTTCGCGAGGTAATTTCAAGACGGCTTTCAGGATCGCAGGTCACCAGCTCCCGGATACCGCGGTTCCGGTTGATTTCCTTAAGAAGCGCCGGTTTATCCATGCCTATGGAAAAATCTCTTATCCCATCATCGGTATAGACGTAAATACCTTCCGGGGTCACCGCCACAAGCTCCACAAAGATAACAATGAGGATCAGCAGACCACCCATGGCCAGCTGGAGCAGCCGCTGTCGTTTCTGCCGTCGTTTGTCCGTATCCGGATTTTTTAGGTTCATTCCCGTATTCCGTATTCCCCCGTACCCCCTTAAAACCCAGGATCAAATGGCCAGTCCGGCCCGGACATCCTTCACAACCGCCATGGGGAAAAGGATCTCCACCAGTTTCAGCGCAAAGGGCAATGCCGTTCCCGCCCCCTGGCTGGTGACACAGTTTCCGGATACCACCACGGCCCGGTCCTGAACGTTTCCATTGTCAATCATTTGGGTGAATCCGGGATGGCAGGTGCATTCTCCCGGAGTCACCAGGCCATGATGATGGAGTACCACCGCCGGAGAGGCGCAGATGGCACCGAAAAACCGTCCGCTCTCCGCCTGGTCCACCAGCACTTTTTTCAGGGTTTCGGAATTTTTCAGATTCTCCGCCCCGGGTATGCCGCCGGGCAAGACCACCAGGTCGAACGCCGTTCCCAGACAATCGTCAATCAGGCAGTCCGCCGCAAACCGGATACCCCGTGCCGCCTCAATGTCGAGACGGTCCACCGATGCCACGGTTACCTTGGCGCCTGCCCTGCGCAATACGTCGATGATGGTAATGGCTTCCATTTCCTCGATACCCTGGGCCACAGGGACCAATACATGTTTCTCTTCCATGATGGTTCTCCCTTAATATTGAATGGGTTAAATTATTTCCGCCTCGCTGCGGGACACCCACCCCACTTTGTCTTTGGCAAAGCGGATTTTCAGAAAATCCCCCTTCACCTCAAGCACCGCTACCCGGGTACCCGCGTGAAGATCGAATAAGGGGGTAGCCGTATCAAGGGTGCCGGACCGCACCGCCACCTCATCCGCCAGGATAACGGCGGCGGAAGCAGCGTTCAGGCGGTAGGCTTCAAGACCGGTCACCAGGACCAGAGCACATGCCACCAACAGGGCGGCAACACCGGCACCGTTGAATATCCGCCGTTGCCTCATCCGCCGGAAACCGGCCCAGGTGAAAAAAACAACAGAGCCCCCGATAGCCATGATTTGAATCTGTTTCAAAGATACCATTCCCTGCCAGAAGAAGAGGATATCGGCCACACGAAGGGTGGTTTCCACCTTGTCCCGGGCCAGGGTCCGTGCGTGGGCCAGATTGAACCTTAGATCCGGATCTCCGGGATTCAGCCGGCTGGCCCGTTCGTACCAGAGAACGGCCCGTCCGATGTCACCGGTTTTCAGCCAGGCATTGCCGGCATTATAGAACAAATCCGGATTTTTTACACCGGTTTTTGCAATGGTTTCAAAGCCTTGGGCAGCCAGACTGTAGTCCCCGGATTTATAGGCCCGGGTAGAATCAACAAACAGTCCGGCCATATCTGTGGTTTGGGCACCCGCGGCATCAGATGCAGCCGCATATACAGGCGTAGAATATTCCCCCCGGATGGCCAGGACACCGAAACAGAGCACCAGACACAACACCTTCACCACCTGACGGACCTGATCCGTCCAGCCCCGGGCAATATCGGCAGTTACAGCAGCCCCACCGAACCGGGCGGCGTCCATGGCATCCATGAGACCAAGCACCTTTTCGATAAGTTCAGCATCTGTACCGTTCTTTTGCAACATCTTCCTTGCCTCGTCCCGGGTGAGGCTTTCCGCCGGTTTTTTCCCCGTAGCCAATACGGCAGCCGTCAAAGCCGCCTGGAGTTTTCCCGGCAACTCCGGGTCTTCCGGATCAAGTTTGCCGGCGGAGTCCAGATGGGCTCTGGCCTTACTTTGCAGCTTTTCCGAAGGGGTTTTCTCCCTTCGCCGCATACCGGTTAAAACGCCTGCAACGGCAAACCCTGCCCCCGGCAAAAGCAAAAAGGCAAGAAACCAATGCAGGGACAGATGCGTATCGGAACGGATGCTTGAAATATCTTCCCGGATATCCAGGATATCCCGGTTGCGCATGACGACGTCCTGCTTGGCGTTTCCGGCCGGCTGCGACGGAGATTCGGATGATACCACAGTGACAGGTTCACCCGGCATCACATCCAGCATCAGAGGCGCTGTGGACACGGTATTGTACGCGTAGGTTTCCGTATCAAAATAGGTCAGTTGTGCCGCCGGGATAGAGACCTTGCCTGGAATACCCGGTACCAGCGCCTGCTTAAAAACCTTTTCACCTGTGATGCCGGTATCCCCGGCCCGGATATTTTCCACCGGGCTATCCTCATAGACCTTGAACCTTTCGGCATCGATATCAAGCTTCGGCAGGCCGGCATCCATAATGTTTCCGGTGCCGCGGACCGTTACGGTGAGTGTGACGGATTCTCCCACCTTAATCTGTTCCCTGTCCAGCGCAGACGAAACTGTGAATTTGCCCACAAGGCCGGAAAACACACCGGCCCCGTCATAAACGGGCAGCGGACGTACGGAGACACTTACCGGGTTGGACACCACCCGGACCGGACGGGTACGGGTGGTCTGGAAAAAAGAGTCGTCAAAAAAGGAATCAAAGGGGTCACGGCGCTTGCCGCCCACAGGTTTTCTGGCCATGAACACCGCCGGGCTGATCTCAAATTTTCCGGGCGCCTCTCCCTGAATCAGGAAGCTAATCTCATTGACCACATACACCCGGCCCTCGATATTCCGGGTGTACTTCTTCCACTTTGTCAGCTCCCGGGCGGCAAGTCCGGTGAACGACGGCGGGTCAAAGGACGCCCCGGCAAAGTTACCGGCAGCAAACAGCCTCAGGGTGTATACGGCCTGCTGACCGAGAACGATATCTGTCTCTTCAGCCTCATTTATTTGGGCCCTGGCAAAAAAATCACCAGTGTCCCGGTCCGCCAGCGGCACTTCCGAGACCAGAATCCGTATCTCCCGGGTGACGGCGGATTCTCCGTCCCTGGACACCACCAGCGGTGGAATAATCAACACCCCGGTTTTCTTCGGCATCAGCCTGTGGGTGTACACTACCTCATGGTCCCAGTCGCCGTTGACATAACTCCGGCTCGTCCGGGTCCCTGTGGAGAGGACCTCAAAATCCGTCAGACGGGAAAGGTCCACCTGGGCCTGCCCCCCTTCCACCACCACCTGGAGGGTGACCATATCCTGGGCGGAGATGCGGGTGTTATCCACCTGGGCAGTTGCGGAGAAGCCGTATCCTGCGGCAGGTAAAAGCAACAGCAGGGCCAATATGATTCCCAGCGACCACAGACGGTCTCTCAGGTGTTTTCTCAAATAAAATCCGGTCATATTTCCTCCGGTTTACCAGTCCCGTTCCACATTGACATTTCCCCCGGGCATCAATGCCATGCCCGGCTTATCCGATAAGCGGTTGAGCCGGTTTTCCAGCATGCGGCCTTCTGCATCCGCCTGGGGGTCTGATGTAGCTCCTCCTACCTTGCCCATACCGGTGTTCTGGCCTTCGTCTTCCGCTTCACCGGTTTTTCCGCCGGACTCCTGATTATCTTCCCCGGGTTCCGGAACGGGCATGGGCGGTTGCTCTTCGGTTCCTTTAGCCTGATCCGCTTTATTCCGGTCATCCTTATTTTGATTTCCGGCCCCCTCAGACGGTTTACTCTTTCCCTGATGGCTGGGTTGGGAATCCTGATCCCCCTGGTCTTTATCCTGATTGTTACCGTCTTGATTGTTACTGTCCGGATCGTTATCATTTTGGTTCTGCGAATTTTGCTTGTCCTGATTTTGCTCCCCATTTTCATCCCCGGACGCCTGATCTTTCTGTTCACCCTCAGGCGGATTCTCCCCGTTCCCGGGCTGATTCTGTTGCGCTTCTTTCTCTTTTTTCTTCTGGCGGACAAACGCCAGGTTGGCCTTGGCCTGCTCATCTTCAGGGAATTCTTTCAGCAGCGCCTCATACTCCTTTTCCGCCTCATCCAGGCGGCCCTGGCGGTACCGGGTATTGGCCAGGTTGAACTTTGCATTGCGCCGCAATTCCTTGTCTTCGGCCCCGGCGGCCTGGACGAAATTCCCGGCGGCCAGATCATATTCACCGGCGGCATAGGCTGCAGTGCCGATATTGTAGTAGTGCTTCAATTCTTCCGGGGAATCAAGCTGAGCATCGATGAAATGCTTCTTTGCCTTCTGGAATTCATTGTTGTCATAGGCCTTAATGCCCTCTTTGACATGGGAAGAGAAGATACCGGCAAGGGCGTTTTCCGGCAGAAATGCGGTACATACCATACAGAGCAACAGAACCGATAACAGACTCCGGGTGTTTGTCCACCGGCCGGGCCTGGCAGGTTTATGATCCGGAATAATGAAGTCCAGCAACAAAAGTATGAGTGCAGGCAACAGCACCCATTGGAACCTGTGCTCCCAGACCTTTTTCCGCCCCTGGGTCAGGGTACTCCGTTCCATGGTACCTAAGATATCCCGGGTATAGATCTGTTCCAGATCCATATCACCGGCCACCGATCTCACATACCGGCCGTTGGTGACGGCGGTTAAATTTTGCAAGGTGGTTTCGTCCACCCTGGACAGGATGATGTTGCCCCCGGCATCTTTCTTGAAGCCACCGGACGGATCGGGAATGGGGGCACCGGACGGATCCCCCACACCAATGGCAAAAAGACGGATCCTCTGTTCCGCCAATTCCTTGGCCATGTCCATCAGGGCTTCAGCGCCCAGGCCGGAGGTGTCTTCTCCATCCGTGATCACAATAATCGCCTTCTCCGTATCCGCCTCCGGATCAAATCCGTCCACACAAATTCGAATGGCCTCATGTAGATTGGTACCGCCCACGGGCAGGTAATCCGGGTTCAGGGCATCCAGAAATACGGCAAAGGCGTTGTAGTCCAGGGTCAGGGGGCATTGGAGAACCGCCCGGCCGGCAAAGGCCGCAAGACCAGCCCGGTCAGAACGAAGCAACCGGGTCAGATCAATAATCTCCCGTTTGGCACGCTCCAGGCGGGTGGGGCTGACGTCCGCTGCCAGCATGCTCCTGGAGCAGTCCAGGGCAATCATGATATCCACACCCTTCTGGGTGGTTTTCTCCCATCTGAAACCGTATCGGGGCCCGGCCAATGCGATAACGGCCAAGGCGAATCCGGCAAGAACCAGTGTAAGCTTCACCCACCTGCGTGTATAGGACAATCCCGGCAGAATATGGGAGTGCATACCGGCATCGGCAAAGCCGGACAAAATCCGCTTGTGCCGGCGGATACCGTAAACCAGAAGCCCTGCCAGGGGAATCAGCCCCCAGAGAAGAAACAGCAGATACGGATCGGACAATTTCATTGGTAATCCTGAACCTTTAAGTTAATACCGGTCTTTTCCATCAATTTCATTCAGGGAATCCTCAGGAACCGCGTGTTGGACAATACGAGGGAGAGCAGATACAGCAAAAGTCCCGTCCCAAGAAACCCGTTGTACAACTCCCGGTATTCCACCCATTTATCCACCTCCACCTCGGTTTTCTCCAGCCGGTCGATCATGGCGTAAATCTCTTCAAGGCCCTCGGTATCTTTGGCCTGGAAAAAGACGCCGGAGGTGGTGTCGGCAATTTTCTTGAGGGCATCAAAATCCACATCCACTTTCTGATAAACATACTGCTTGCCGAAAAAGCCGTCCACCAGGAAAGGCGCCTTGCCTTTTGATCCGACGCCTACGGTGTAGATTTTCACCCCCCGTTTGGCCGCGATCCGCATACCGTCCTCCCAGGACAGTTCTCCGGCATTGGATTTGCCGTCGGTGAGCAGAATAATAATATTTGAATCCGCTTCCACATCAGCCAGACGTTTCAGGGAAATGCCGATGGCATCACCGATGGCTGTGGCCGGGCCTGCCGCACCGATCTTCAAATGGTCCAGCATAAAGGCAATGGTATTATAATCCCGGGTCAGGGGCAGCTGGGTAAAGGCATGGGAACCGAATACCACCATGCCGATGCGGTCCCCTTCCCGCTTGAGAATGAAATCCCCCACCACCCCTTTGACGGCCTCAAGCCGGGTGACAATTTTCTCTTCCCGCTTGAAATCCAGGGCCTGCATGGATTCCGACAGGTCCAGGGCCAGGATGATGTTCACCCCTTCGGTCATCATTTTAATTTTACGTTCCCCGGCCTGGGGTCTGGCCAGGGCAAGCACCATAAAAGAGAGGGC
>JAKSBB010000869.1 GCA_022361315.1 Desulfobacterales bacterium | reverse complement strand
TGTTCATCATCGGTGTGGTTCACCGCCTCATGGCAACACCCTGGGCCTTTCTGGTTGTCTTCTTCTTGTCACTGTGGATGCCGGGCCGTCGGGGAACCGTTATCTCTGCAGTTTTTAATCTTGCTTTGATCCTGATGATTCCGTTGACTGATGTCGAGGTGTTCACCACGCACAGGGAATTTTTGATACGGTTCCATCTCGCCCTGTTCCTCTTCTCTCTGATGGCCCATAAATCCACGACGATTCGGAAGAATTACCTGTCCAACCTGTTCAAGGCAAGGGCTGAGACCGAGCGGTCAGAACAGAAATACAAGGCCCTAAGTGACCGGCTGATGAAAGAGATCGAACACCGGGACCGGATTGAAAAGCGGCTTCACCACGCCATTAAAATGGAAACGGTGGGCCGGGTGGCCGCCGGTGTGGCCCACGATCTGAACAATATCCTTTCCGGTATTGTCACCTATCCGGACTATATGCTGCTGGACCTGGATGAGGATGATCCCATCCGGGAGTCTCTGGAAACCATCAAAACATCGGGGATGCGGGCCGCCACCATCGTGGATGACCTGTTGACCCTTTCCCGCCGCGGGGTGGCTGTGGCCGAGCCTCTGGACCTGAACCGGTTGCTGCAATCCTATCTGGAGAGCCCGGAACACCTTCAGTTGATGGCTGCCTTTGACACTGTTTCCCTTACCGTTGAATACGAGGAGGGTAATGGGGGGGCAGTTGTCGGCTCGCCGGTCCATCTGGCAAAGACCTTGATGAACCTCATTGCCAATGCCGTTGAGTCCATTCAGGGGGAGGGAGAGGTAGCGATTTCCATCCGGTTTGAGGATTTGTCCAAACCGGAACCCATTGCCAATCCTGTTCAGGGACACCGCATCATCCCGCCCGGCGATTATATGGTATTTTCCGTATCAGACACCGGCATCGGCATTGCACCCAAAGATCTGGAATCTGTCTTTGAACCTTTCTACACCCGTAAGCAGATGGGCCGGAGCGGCACCGGCTTAGGGATGGCTGTGGTACTGGGCACGGTGAATGACCACAAGGGGTTTATTCAAATGACATCCATCCCGGGCAAAGGTACCCGGATCAGTCTGTACTTCCCCGCAACCTCAGGGGCGTCTTATGGGGATGCATCGCCTGTGTCGGAGGGCATTGAAGCCCTGATGGGGAACAATGAGAAGATTCTTGTGGTGGATGATGAGCCGGTTCAGCTGAACATTGCGGAAAAACTGCTGACCCGCCTGGGATATGCCGTCCACTGCTGCCCCTCAGGGGAAGCCTGTCTTGAGTTTACAGGAAAATATCCCGTGGATCTGGTGATCCTGGATATCATCATGGAGCCGGGGATGGACGGGGTCAGTGCCTGCAGGAAACTTTTGGCCGCCCGTCCGGATCAAAAGGTATTGTTTGTTACCGGGTATTCGGATACTGCTACACTGGAAGAGGCAGGGAAACTGAGTGGCGGCCCCTGCCTCTTTAAACCCTACACCCTTGAGGATATGGGACGGATGGTCCGGGAACGGTTGGTGACCCCGTAGAAAATGGACTCCAGTGCCGCAGGGGAAACGGTGCCTTTATTCTGCATCGCCGCCTCCCTGACCGCGGGTATCAGACGGCGGGCGGTTTCCCTGTCCGTATGAATCCCTCTCTCTTTGAGGGCACGGATTATACCCGCTGATCCGGAATGACTGCCGATAACGACCTTTCCCGGGCGGCCACCCACCAGTTCAGGATCAAAAAGCTGATAGGACGAAGGGTTTTTCTCCAGGCCGGCAATGTGGATACCGGATTCATGGGAAAAGACCCGTTCCCCCACAATGGGTTTGTCCGGGGGAAGGGTCTGCCCGGAAAATTTGGCGACGGCCCGGCAGAGACCGGCCAACCCGTCAAGTGTCATGTTGCTGTTCCGCGCACCGATACCGAACAGGGCGGTGGCGGTTTCCTCCAAGGGGGCATTGCCGGCCCGTTCTCCTAAACCGTTCACGGTAACGCTCAGGGCCTGTGCCCCCGCATCCACCGCAGAAACCGCATTGGCCGTGGCCATGCCCAGATCGTTGTGGCCGTGGAATTCCAGAGGGAGCCCGGGAATCTCCCGGACCAGACTGCGGATCATTTCCATGACCATCACGGGGCTGGCCATCCCCACCGTATCGGCCAGACGCAGGCGGTGGACACCCAGGTCCCGCGCCGCAAGGGCAAACCGCAAAAGAAACCCCCTGTCGGTGCGGGTGGCGTCCTGGGCACCTACCGATACCTGGTCAAAATAGGTTTTAGCGAAGCGGACAAGATCTTCCAGGGTGTCCAGCACCCAGCCTTCATCCTTTTCAAAGGTTTTCAGGAGAATGGAGGATGTGGGAAAGCTGATATGAACCCCTGGGACATTGCAGCCCGCGGCAAGTTTGATCTCCGACGCCACCGCCCTGCACCAACAGGATAAAATGCAGGGCAGACGGAGGCGGGCGAGGGCGGAGATCTCCCTGCAGGCAAATTCCCCCATGCCGGGAATGCCTGCTTCGATTTCATCGATTCCGCAGGCGGCAAGTCC
>JAKSBB010001202.1 GCA_022361315.1 Desulfobacterales bacterium | reverse complement strand
ATAGCATACGCCCAGAGGAAATACGCCGACCAATCGGCACCCGCACCGGCCCGCAGGGCCCACGATCCGCCCCGCGGATCACCCACAGGCGATCCACCGATGCGCCTCGTCACCACAAGCTATAATGGGTTCTCTATGCTGACCCGTAGGATCATCCCCTGTCTCGATGTCAAAGCCGGCCGCGTGGTCAAGGGGGTCAACTTCGTGGGGCTGCGCGACGCGGGGGACCCGGTCGAGATCGCCCGCCAATACGACGAGCAGGGCGCCGACGAGCTGGTCTTCCTCGACATCACCGCCAGTCATGAGGACCGCGACATCGTTTACGACATCGTGGGCCGGGTCGCCGAGCAGTGCTTCATGCCCTTCACGGTCGGCGGCGGCATCCGCACGATCGACGATGTGACCAAGCTGGTGCAGGCCGGGGCCGAGAAGGTCTCGATCAACACCGCCGCGGTCGTCGATCCGCCGATCGTCAGCGCCACCGCCAAGCGGTTCGGGCGCTGCGCGACCGTGGTCAACATCGACCCCAAGCGTGTCGACGCCGATGCGTTCACCCGGCGCACCGGTCGCGAGCCGACGCTGCTCAGCGCCGACGGGCGCGTGTTCGAGATCCACACGCACGGCGGTCGCACGCCGACCGGCCTGGAAGCCGTGGCATGGGCCGAGCGAGTCGTTGAACTCGGCGCCGGCGAGATCGTGCTCACCAGCATGGACGCCGACGGCACGAAGGACGGATACGACGTGGAGTTGACGCGTCTGATCGTCGAGGCCGTGAACGTGCCCGTGGTCGCCAGCGGCGGCTGCGGCGGGCCCGAGCACATGGCCGACGTGCTCAAGCCCATCGACCAAGGCGGCGCCGACGCCTCGGCCGCACTCGCCGCCAGCATCTTCCACTACGGCGAGTACACCGTGCAGCAGACCAAGCAATACCTGGACGAGCGGGGCATCCCCGTCCGCCTCACCGAGGACGTAGCACTATGAGCAACCCATCCCACGGCACCCACATGCACCACTCGCACATCGAGGATCAGCCGATCAACGTCGACCTCAAGGCCGACAAGCGCCACCTCGATCGCCTCGAAGGCCGACGCCTCCGCAAGTTCTTCGAGACCTGCGTCAAGCACCAGGCGTCCGACCTGATCCTCCGCTCCGAAGCCAAGATCCGCCTGCGTCTGCGCGGCGACCTGCGGCCCCTCGACGCCAACCCCTTCACCGTCGAGGAACTCGAAGAAGACATCGAGTTCATGCTCACCGAAGACCAGCTCAATCACTTCGTCAGGCACGGCTCGGTCGACATCGCCTACCAGCTCGACGAAGACAACCGCTTCCGTGTGAACATCTTCCGCGCCAAGGGCAACACGGCGATCGCCGCCCGCCGCGTGTCCAGCGAGATCCTGACTTACGAACAGCTGCACCTGCCGCCGATCATGGGCGAGATCGCCGAGGCGCGCGAGGGCCTGATCCTGCTGT
>JAKSBB010000725.1 GCA_022361315.1 Desulfobacterales bacterium | reverse complement strand
CGCGGTGGTTGGCGATGAGGCGGTCCGGACGGTCCGCAGCGTGGGGCGCGTGAGCAACCTCGAACAGGAACTGACCGACGCCGGCGACCTGGCCGGCACACTCGGCATCGCCCACACGCGCTGGGCCACCCACGGCTCACCCACCCAGGCCAACGCCCACCCTCACACCAACGACGCCGGCAACATCGCCCTGGTCCACAACGGCATCATCGAAAACTACGCCACGCTGCGCACCTTCCTCGAGGGCAAGGGCCACACGTTTACCAGTGAGACCGATACCGAGGTGCTCGTACAACTCATCGGCGAGCTGCGTAGCAGCGGTCTGTCGCTGGACGACGCGGTCAAGGCGGCGCTGCGTGAGGTGACCGGTGCGTACGCGATCGCGGTGATCGCCGCCGACGAACCCAACAGCCTCGTCGTAGCCCGCAAGGGCTCACCGCTGCTGGTGGGTCTGGCACAGGACAGCTACATCGCCGCCTCCGACGCCCAGGCCATCATCAGCCACACCTCGCAGGTCATCGCCCTGGACGACTACCAGGTCGCCAAGCTGACGATCAACGGCCAGGGCCCCGAACTGCACACCACCACCATCGACGACGTGCCCGTCAACCCGGTCGTGCAGGACCTGGAGATGTCGCTCGATCAGATCGAGCTGGGCGGCTACGAACACTACATGCAGAAAGAGATCATGGAGCAGCCCAACGCGCTGACCAACGCGTTGCGCGGCCGTATCGATCAGCGCGAGGGCCAGGTGGTCCTCGGCGGTTTGCGTGCCCTGGCTCGCGACCTGGTCCGCGCCAAGCGATTCATCCTCATCGGTCAGGGCACCGCGTGGCACGCGGGCCTGGTGGGTGAGTACCTGCTCGAAGACCTGGCCAAGGTCCCGGCCGAGGTGGAGTACGCCAGCGAGTTTCGTTATCGCAACCCGATCGTCGATGAGGGCACGGTCCTCGTGGCGATCAGCCAGTCCGGCGAGACGGCCGACACGCTGGCGGCGCTGACCGAGGCCAAGGATCGCGGCGCGATGGCGATCGGCGTGGTCAACGCGGTGGGCACGACGATCGCGCGTGAGACGGACGCGGGTGTTTACCTGCACGTCGGGCCGGAGATCGGTGTGGCGTCGACCAAGGCGTTCATCGGTCAGGTGGCGGTGCTGACGCTGATCTCGCTGATGATCGGTCGACGCAAGTACCTCTCGCCCGACACGGTTTCGAATTACCTGGCGGAGCTGGAGAAGCTGCCCGGCCACATCGAGAAGGTGGTCCAGCAGTCCGAGTTCATCCGCGACGAGACCCTCAAGTACATCGACCGTGAGAACTGGCTGTTCCTCGGTCGCGGCTACAACTATCCGGTCGCGCTGGAAGGCGCGCTGAAGCTGAAGGAGATCAGCTACATCCACGCCGAGGGCATGCCGGCCGCGGAGATGAAGCACGGCCCGATCGCGCTGATCGACGAGGGCATGCCGGTGGTGTTTG
>JAKSBB010001028.1 GCA_022361315.1 Desulfobacterales bacterium | reverse complement strand
CCCCCAAAGCCATGGACCGGTTCGCCGCCACGGATTACTTCCCGGATCTTGAACCCGAAGGCAAATGGCTGTTTTTCACCGCCTCTCCGTTTACGGACAGCAGCGGCAATATCGCCGGTGCCGTGGAAACACTTCAGGACATCACCCAGGAAAAGATCAAGGAAAACGAAATCCGTGAACTCTACCGGATTTACCGCAATATTCTGGAGTTCGTTCCCTATCCCATTATCGTCTACCTTGACAACGGCAACGTGTCCTATGTGAATCCGGCCTTCACCAAAGTCTTCGGCTGGCCTCTGGAAGAGGTGGCAGGCAAGCCCCTGGATTTTGTCCCGGATGACCTGAAACAGGAAACCGACGATATCCTGGACCGGTTCCGCCAGGAGAAATCCCTGGCAAGATACGAGACCCGCAGGTTCACCCGCGACGGGGCTGTTCTGGATGTGGTCATCTGGGCCGCCACCCATACCCACGGGGAAACCCGTGAAAATTTCGTCATCCTCAGGGACATCACCGAAGAAAAACGGCTGGCCGCCAACAATCAGTCCATCATGCGGATATCCGAAGCCCTGCCGGAATATCCGGATCTGGAAGACCTCATGGATTATGTTTCCGGGGAAGTCAAGGACCTGCTGGATGTGGAAGGCGCCGTTGTACTGCTTTATGATGAGATCAAGGAAGACCTCTTCTTTCTCGGGGCTGCCTATGATGATCAGACCACATTGGAGCGGGCCAGGGAAATCCGATTCTCTCTGGACGAAGTTTTTGCGGGCAAAGTAATGAAAACCGGGCACCCGGCAGTCACCAACCATGCGGATGCCTCCCTTGCGGATTACCCGGAGCGGGATAAAAAGCTGGGATACCAGACCCGGAGCATCCTCTGTGTCCCCATCAGAAGCGACAGCCGGATCATCGGTGTGCTCTGTGCCGTCAATAAAAAGCAGAATCTCTTTGACGACAACGATATGGAGCTGATGACCATGATCGCCGGTACCGTGGCCATTTCCATCGAGAATGCCAGATTCTCCGATGCCTTGAAAGAGGCATACCGTGATGTGGCGTCCATGAACCGGGCCAAAGGCAAGGCCATCAACCATCTCTCCCACGAACTGAAAACCCCGGTGGCCATTCTCACGGGCTCTCTGCAGATCCTGCGTAAAAAACTGGATGCCGTACCGGGGGTCAAACTGGATTCCACCCTGAACCGGATCGAAAGAAACCTGGACCGGATCGTGGATATCCAGACCGAAACCGCAGATATCATGGAAACCGGTGCCTACGGCGCCAGACAACTGCTCATCAAAATGCTGGAAGCCTGCCAGGACGAGCTGGAAACCCTGATCGAAACCTGTCTGGAACAGGAGATCTTTGACCCGTATCATCTCCTCCAGTCAGTCCGGGCGCTCATTGACCGGGAGTTCGGCCCAAGGTCCATGCACCATAAAACCATCGATTTCAAGCAAACGTTCAACACGGTTTACGCAGGCCTGGTGCCCAGGTTTCATTTCAGGCGGATAGACATCACCACAGAGATCCCGGACGGACTGCCGGACCTGGAACTGCCCCCGGATGTGGTGGTCAAGGTCATTGAAGGTCTCATCCGGAACGCCATTGAAAACACCCCGGACCAGGGCCGTATAGACGTCAGCGCCGGCCCCAAGGAAAAAGGCATCCTGTTCGAGATAAAAGACTTCGGGGTCGGCATTGAAAAAGATCACCGGAAACGGATCTTTGAAGGGTTTTTCACCACCCAGGAGACCCTGCTCTACTCCACCAAGACCCCTTACGAATTCGGTGCCGGCGGTAAAGGCGCCGATTTGCTGAGAATGAAATTATTCGCTGACCGGCTGGGTTTTTCCATCGACATGGCATCCGAACGCTGCGGATTTCTGATCCACAATGAAGATCCCTGTCCGGGGGATATTCTCAAGTGTCAGTATTGCCTGGAACAGGGGGACTGCCTGAATTCCGGACATACCCGGTTCCGGGTCTTTTTTCCCAACGGCAAAAAATAAAAAACCTTTTGACAAACCGGTTTAAATTGCTTTATGACAGAAGAAAGCCCTAACAAGACTGAGCGCTCGTTCTCTTTACCAGACACTGACCTGTACCGCCCGAATAAACCGATTTTCAAACCGAATGATTTAACCCAATGAAAGGAATGGTACATGACAAGCCAGTATACGCTTTCTTTGTTTGACTTCTTCCGCCGTAACGCCATGTTGAACAAAGACCAATGTGCCATCCACTTCAACGGTGAGGATACCTCCTTTTCAACCCTGTACCAGCAGACCCGGGAACTCACCGCAGGGTTATCCGGTCTGACTCTCTCCCCCGGTGCCCGGGTGGCGGTGCTGGCCAAGAACCATCCGGCCTTTTTCCACCTGTTTGGTGCCGCTTCCGCTCTGAACCTCTGCCTGGTGCTTATCAACCGCAGACTGAGCCCGGAAGAGGTGACGTACATCGTTGAGGACACCACACCGGAGATCATTATCTGTGACCCGGAAATGGCGGAACTGGGCCAGAGTCTGACCGATAACACCCCGAACCTGAAATCCTGCTTTGTTCTGGACGGCAGCTTTTCAGAACTATACCAGCCGGCCGGTGACGAGATGCACTATCCGGCCGATATGAAATCACCATACGTCATTATCCATACGGCCGCAGTTCAGGGGAAACCCCGGGGTGCGGTATTAAGCCAGGAAAACATCATCCTGTCCAACCTCCAATTAAACCACAACTTCGGTCTTGATACCGACGCCGCCTATCTGAACATTCTCCCCCTGTTTCACATCATGGGGGTCAATTTCGGACTGGGGACCTTCATGGCCGGAGGTAAAAATATAATCCAGGAAAAATTTAGTCCCACCCAGGCATTAGACCTTATCCAGGAGCAGAATGTCACCATTTTCGGCTCCTTCCCACCCATATTAACCACCCTCCTAGATGCAATAGAAGACGCAATAGAAAAGGCTGATACAGAGGAAGGCAACTTGGACCTCTCCAGCCTGAAGATCGCCGCAGGTCTTGAAGTACCGGATACAGTCAAGAGATGGGAGGCGGCAACGCCTGCCAAATTCTGGACCATGTATGGTCAGACAGAGACCTCCGGTCTGATTTCTTTTGCAGAATACTTTGAACAGCCGGGGTCGGCCGGGGTCATATCCCCCCTGGCCAACATTGCCGTTGCCGATGAGCTGGACAACCTGCTTCCCGCCGGAAGCACGGGTGAAATCCTGGTCAAAGGCCCTCTGGTATTCCAGGGGTACTGGCAGGCAGACGACCTGAATGACTTCACCTTCAGACAGGGATGGCACCACACCGGTGATCTGGGAATGATCGATGAAAACGGCTTTCTCTTTTTTAAGGGAAGAAAAGCGGAAAAAGAGTTGATCAAACCCGGCGGTGAAAATGTATTTCCTGCAGAAGTGGAAAAAGCCATACTTGCCCATGCTGCCGTCGCCGCCGCATGTGTCATCGGTGTACCGGACCCCAAATTCGGTGAAGGTATCAAGGCCGTTTGCACATTGGCCCCGGGCCATGACCTGACCAAAGAAGAATTGATTGCCCACACAGGCACCCTGATTGCCGGGTATAAGAAGCCCAGGTATGTGGAGTTTGTGGATGCCCTGCCGCTTGCCGAAGACGGTGCGGTGGACCGGGTAAAGGTCAAGGAATTATACGGCAGTTGATATCACTAGCTGCAAGTACCACCAACCGAGCCAAGCAAAAGCACTCATTTTAGACAAGCGAACGCTTTTTTTCGGTTGACACCATGAATTTGATTTATTACATAAATTTAATTTAACCCGTCAACTAAGATCAGCTATTAAGATCAACGAAGCCAGGACAGGAGGTGACCCGTCTATTATTAGCTATTCAGATATTAGCCATAAGGCACTTAGCAGCACCCGGACAGACCAAACTTATCGTTAACCCCCGGGCAGACCGGGACAACAACTGGATGCGTTATGACCGAATTAAAGATTTCCGATGTAACACTCTCATTTGGCGGACTCAAGGCGTTGTCCGACGTGGACATGACCATTGAACCGGGTCTGATCACCTCCATCATCGGCCCCAATGGGGCCGGAAAAACATCGATGCTCAACTGCATCTCCGGATTTTATCACCCCACGGAGGGGGATATCTTCTACAAGGACAAGAAGCTTACCCATGCCTCTCCCCATCAGATCTCAAACATGGGTATTGCCAGGGCCTTCCAGAACCTGGAGCTTTTCTCGGGACTCACCGTTCTGGACAACCTGCTCCTGGCCCGGCATCAGAACCTGAAGTACTCCTTTCTCCATGCGGTCTTTTTCTTCGGCAAGGCCTCACGGGTGGAGTCGGAGAACCGGGCCTACGTGGAAGATGTCATCGACTTTATGGAATTGGAACCCTACCGCAAAAGCCTGGTGGGCAACCTGAGCTACGGCATCCAGAAAAAGGTGGAGGTGGCAAGGGCACTCACCCTGGCCCCGGATATCCTGCTTCTTGACGAACCCATGGCCGGAATGAACATCGAGGAAAAAGAAGATATCGTCCGTTTTGTCATGGACATCCAGAAAGAACGGAACATCACCGTGGTTCTGGTGGAACACGATCTGGGTGTGGTCATGGATATTTCGGACAGAATCTACGTTCTGGACTTCGGTGAGGTTATCGGCTCCGGCACCCCGGAGGAAGTGTCCGAAAATCCCAAGGTAATCGAAGCTTATATCGGAGAGGAATAGCACCTATGACGAAACGGAACAACACCGATCAACTGCTTGAATTTTCTATTCCCCAGCTGCTTCGCTGGCGGGTCAACGAAAGCCCGGACCGCCCGGCACTCAGGGAAAAGGACTTCGGAATCTGGAATACCTACACCTGGAGGGATTATTACGATCACGTGAGAAAAACCGCCCTGGGCCTGAAACGCCTGGGTCTGTCAAAGGGCGACACCATCGCCATTATCAGCGATAACATACCGGAACTGCTCTTCGTTGCCATCGGCGCCCATTCCGTGGGTGCCATTTCCGCAGGCATATACCAGACCTCCATGCCCCACGAAATCGCCCAGATTCTTCAATACCTCAAGGTGTCTGCCGTCTTCTGCGACAATCAGGAGCAGGTGGATAAGGTATTGGAAGTCAGGGACGAAATACCTCTGGTGAAAAAGGTCATCTTCGAAGACCCCAGAGGCATGCGGAATTATTACAGCGACGACTGGTTTGTGGATATCCGTGACCTGTATAAGCTGGGGGATGAAGATCACGAGAAACAGCCGGAACTTTTTGAACAGATGGTGGACCAGGGCACTGCCGATGATGTCTGCCATCTCTGCCTGACCTCGGGCACCACGGGGCTTCCCAAGGGCACCATGATGACCCACAAGAACTATATCAACATGGGGGTCAGGATCACCGAGGTGGATCCCCTGGAACCCACGGACGAATACGTCTCTTTTCTCCCCTTTGCCTGGATCGGTGAACAGATGAACTCCTTCGGCGTGGCCATGGCCACGGGGATCACCATCAACTTTCCCGAGTCCGTGGAAACCGCCATGGCCGATCTCAAAGAAATCGGCCCCCACTTTATGTTCGGGGCACCCAGAATCTACGAAACCATCCGGAGCGAGATCTGGCTGAAGATCGACCAGTCTTACTGGCTTAACAAGCTGATGTACAACTATTTCATCCAGGTAGGGCTGTCGGCAGCCGACTACCGGATGACCGGAAAACCCATGCCCGCCGGCCTGAAGTTCAAAGCCTGGCTGGGCAAGCAGATCATCTTCCGTCCGCTCATCAACCAGATCGGCCTGCTTCGCCTGCGCCGGGCCTATACCGGTGGTGCCGCCCTCGGCCCGGAACTCTTCACTTTTTACCAGGCCATCGGTGTCAACCTGAAACAGATATACGGCCAGACCGAAATCACGGGCATTGCCTATATGCACCGGGACGGCGATGTCCGGCCGGACACCGTGGGCAAACCCCTGCCCGGCACCGAGTGTAAAATCGCCGAGGACGGTGAAATTCTGTCAAAATCCGCCTCGGTCTCTCCGGGATATTTTGACCTGCCCGAAAAGAGCGAAGAACTGCTGGAAGGCGGCTGGCTCCACTCCGGCGATGCCGGATTCATCGATGAACAGGGCCACCTCGTGGTGATCGACCGTCTCTCTGACGTGATGCACAACAAGGCCGGCGAGATGTTTTCCCCCATGTTCCTGGAAAACGCCCTGAAGTTCTCTCCTTATGTCAAGGAGGCTGTCATTTACGGCGACAAGGAGGATTTCGTGGCCTGCCTCATTAACATCGACCCCATTGTTGTGGGCAAATGGGCAGAAGACCGGGGCATCTCCTATACCACCTACATGGATCTTTCCGCCAAAAAAGAGGTGGCCGAACTCATCATGGATGAGGTCATCGACGTGAATTCCCGGGCAGAGAAAGAACACTTTAAAATCAAACGATTCGCCCTGCTCTACAAACTGCTGGATGTAGACGACGGCGAACTCACCAAAACCGGTAAGATACGAAGGAAATTTGTAAGGGAGCGGTATCAAAACCTCTACGATGCCCTGTATGACGAAAGCGTTACCACCAAGGAAGTGGAGGCCAGCTTCCAGTGCCAGGACGGCCAGACCACCTCGGTGAAAACCTCCATAGATTTTTATACGGTGAAAGGAGTCTGATGGTTTATTTTTTCCAAATCGTGGTCAGCGGTATCGTGGTCGGCTCGATTTACGCCCTGGCAGCCCTGGGGCTCGTTCTGGTCTACAAGTCCAGCCGGGTCGCCAACTTTGCCCATGGACAGATCATTGCAGCCGGCGCCTTTATCACATACTTTCTCACCGTGGATCTCGGCGTCCCGATCTTCTTCTCATTCCTGGCCAGTATGGTGATTACCTTTTTCCTGGCCATG
>JAKSBB010000890.1 GCA_022361315.1 Desulfobacterales bacterium | reverse complement strand
GCCTAAAATCACATCGGAATCCGGTTCGGCAAGCACCTTGACAAAGCCGTCTGTTTTGCCTGTGCTCCTGGCCCGGCGCAGGGCGGTGAGAGGAAATTTCCCCACTTTAAAAGCAATGCCCTGTTTCTTTGCATCAGCTTCGGTCAAACCTGTCCAGGCGATTTCCGGATGGGTGAACAGTACAGCCGGTACTGCCACATTATCAAAGGCGCTGGACTTTCCGCAGATCACCTCCACGGCCACCTTACCCTCCCGGGAAGCCTTATGGGCCAGTGCCGGACCTTTTGCCACGTCACCGATGGCAAAGATATGGGGCACCGCTGTTCTGCAAACCTCGTCCGTGGGGATGAGGCCGTTGCTGTCCGTCTCAAGCCCTGCCAATTCAAGTCCCAGGTCCCGGGTATTGGGGTGCCGCCCGGTTGCGGCCAGCACCCGGGTGAATTCCTGCGCGAAGGATTCTCCCGTTTTTTCCATGGTCACCCTGAACCCGTCCCCGGCCGGTTCAATGGCAGTGACACGGGACCCGGTATGTACCGCTTCAAAATCCCGTTCACAATGCTTCACCACCACACGGACCAGATCCTTATCCGCCCCCGACAGCAGGGCTTCGCTGAATTCCACCAGGGTGACCCGGCTGCCCAGACCGGCGTAGGCCTGTCCGATTTCAAGCCCGATATACCCCCCGCCGATGACCAGGAGGCTTTCCGGGATTTCCGGCAGGCTTAAGGCATGGGCCGAGGTCCAGATACCGTCATCTGCCTGCTCTCCATCCGAGCTTTTTTTTACCAGACCATCGGGCAGGCTGTTGATATCCGAACCCGTAGCAATGATGGCGTGGTTAAAATGAACGATGGTGTTGGCCCCGTCCACATAGACCGTATTTTTGTCCTGAAACCTGGCATGGCCGGTGAGGCGTTCGATTTCCCGATTCTCCACCAGGGAGGTGACACCGGATGAAAGCACCTTCACGGTTTTCTGCACATGGCGGCGCAGTTTGTCCACATTAAATGAAATCCCGTCATGAACCAGCCCCATGCGTTTCGCCTCATCGGCATTCCTTGCCAGGCCCACAGCATGGATCAGGGTTTTCGACGGGATACATCCTTCCGTCAGGCAGACACCGCCCAATTGTTCCCGGGAATCCACAAGTACCACATCCCTGCCGAGGTCTGCGGCATGGATGGCTGCAGTGTACCCCCCCGGCCCGCCGCCGATCACCAGTACATCCGTTTCAAAAATCATCTCACCCACAACCATGGTCTGTCTCCTTTGGATACGGTTCCGGCTATCTGCCGGGGATATCTGCCGGATTAAATCCGGCTCATGAATTCAAGACTGTTCTCCAGCATCTCTTTTATATCCCTCACAAAGGCCGCCGCCTGGGCACCGTCCGCCACCCGGTGATCAAAACAAAGGGTCACGGGCAGAATCTTCCGGACCCTGATCTTATCGTCTCCCCTCACCACCGGTCTTTTCTCCACACGGCCCAGGCCGAGAATGGCGGATTCCGGGGCATTGATAATGGGAAAGACATGGGTGCCGCCGATGGCGCCCACATTGGTGATGGTAAAGGTGCCGCCGGTGAGTTCAGGCACTGAAATGTCCCCGTTTCGGGCCAGCCCTGCCAGATGCCGGATGCGGTATCCCGCCCCGGCCAGGCTCTGACGGTCCGCATCGTGAACCACAGGCACCATCAGCCCCCGGGGGGTATCTGCCGCAAACCCGATGTTGTAGTATTTCTTGTACACGATTTCCCTGGAAGCCAGGTCCACACTGGCATTGAACATGGGATAGTCCTTAAGCCCTGCAGCAACTGCCTTCATCACGAAGGCCAGAAGGGTAAGCTTGCCCGGAGCATCCGCACCCGGTTCTCCCTTATCTGCCTGCCGCAGGTTATATTCCCTGCGCAACGCTTCAATATCCGTGACATCAATGTCATCCATATGGGCCACATGGGGCATCAGAATACTGGAGGTGGTCATCTTCACCGCCACCTTGTTCCGCAGAGACCGGAACGGTTCTCTTTCCACCGGCCCGTCCGGTGCGGGAAGCCCCGGC
>JAKSBB010001012.1 GCA_022361315.1 Desulfobacterales bacterium | reverse complement strand
ATTGAACGCTGGCTGGATATTTTTGCCAACCAGATCACCGACTGCCGGGCAGAGCAGACCAACCTGATCTTCCTCGGGGGCGAACCCACCCTTCATCCGGATCTGGCACAGGCCGTTAAATCAGCACGGGAAAAAGGCTTCAAATCCATTACCATTGATACCAACGGGTATCTTTTCCACAATATTCTGGACAAGGTTACCCCTGAAGATGTGGATGTCATCAGCTTTTCCCTGGATGGCGCCACCCGGGAAACCAATGATGCCATCCGTGGAGACGGTTGCTGGGATGCGGTTATGAACGGTATAGAAAAGGCTGCCGCAAAAGGGTTCGCCTGCTCCATGATCTATACGGTGTCTGAAAAGAATATCCATGAGCTGGAACGCATGCCGGACCTGGTGAAGCAACTGGATATTTCACGCTTCTTTATCCAGGTGGTGGGCATCCGGGGAGAAACCAAGGATACGGAGGCACGGGACGCACGACACCAGGTATCCAAAGACACCTGGCTCACCGTTATCCCGAAAGTGGCTGAACAGATTGCCCGGAACGGCACCACAGTCATTTATCCCAAGGTATTCCTCCAGCCGGATGAGACCTTCGAATGTGCCGCCAGGGTGGCACGGAACTATTTTGTCTTCCCCAACGGCCGGGTATATCAATGCCCGGTGTGCGAAGATTTCCCCCTCCACTCATATGAGATTAAAGACGGGGCACTGGTTCCCACCCCGCAAATAAACGAAACCGACCTCTTTGGACTGGATATTCCCGAGGGCTGTGTCATGAACAAAATGATTCAGCCGGGAAATCTGGCCTACGACTCAACCGGCACCCCCTGCCACAAGATTGCCTGCTGCCTGCTGAAAGAAGAAATCACCCCGTAATACCCGATGAAAACCCCAGAGAACAAACCGGACAAAACAAGACGGATCTGATCCGAAAGGAATCCCCATGACTGCATACCAACTCAACTTTGAAGAAAGTGCCAAACTTCTGGACAAATACGGGATTGATGCCCAGGGCAAACAGGTCTATTCCGCCGCTGATGCGCTGGCTGCTGCTGAGGATATGGGCTATCCGGTGGTAGTCAAACCGGTGTCCAAAAAAATCATCCACAAATCAGACCAGGGCGCTGTTTTTTTAAATCTAAAGACGGATCAGGATCTTAAAACGGCATGTAACCGGATTGAGGCCATGATGGGCGGATTTTCACAAGCAGACAAGGAAGGACTGCTAATCCAGAAAATGGCGGACAAGGGGTTTGAACTCCTTGTGGGGGCCCGGCAGGATCCCGGCTTTGGTCCGGTGACCATGATCGGTATCGGCGGCATTTTCGTTGAACTCTATGCAGATGCCGCCATGGGCATCGGTGTCCTCACAAGAAACGATGTGGAGCGGATGCTGGAAAATACCAGGGCAGGGCAGGTGCTGAACGGTTTCCGTGGACAGAAATACGACAGGGAAGCCATTATCAATCTGACCATCAATATTTCCAGGCTCATGACGGAAAACCCCGATATTGCAGAACTGGACCTCAACCCGGTGATTGTTTACGAAGATGGGTTTGCTGTTGTGGATGCCCGGCTCATCGAAGATACCGATCATGAACCGCCGCTCTCAGAAGAGGTTAGAGACTGGAAACGTGAAAGTGTGGATGCGATTTTCAACGCCCGGTCCGTTGCTGTTATCGGCGCATCCCGACCCGGTACCCAGGGGGGGGTGATCCTCAAGAACTGTATGCGCATTGAGCGGCTCTATCCGGTCCATCCCAAATTGAAAACCATCCACGGTCTCACCTGTTATCCCTCGCTTCAGGACCTGCCCGAGGTACCGGATGTCTGTGTATTTGCTGTCAGTTCCGAGCGGACCGTAGCTATTTTTGAAGCGTTCTGCAAACTGGGCGGCAAAGGTGCCATTATTTTCTCGGATGGTTTTGCGGAAATGGGACGCAAGGATCTTGAGGACCGGCTCGTGGAGTTGAGTGAAACATACAAGGTGGCCTTTGTGGGCCCCAACTGCATGGGAGTCATCGATAATTTTTCAGGATTGAACACCAACTATATCCCGGTACAACGGTCCGTTCCCCAGACGCCTTCCAACTGCGTCGGGGTGATTTCCCAGAGCGGCGGTATCGGTCTTGAACTCCTTGAAATGTTCGGGGCGGACAACCAGAATCTGGGCAAATGGGTCTCCATCGGCAATGCTGCCACCACCGGTGTACCTGAAGTGCTGGCCCACATGGGAGATGATCCCCGGATTAAGATCATCGCCATTTACCTGGAAGGGGTGGCGGACGGACTTAAACTCATGCGGGTGGGTAAAGAGGTGGCCAAAAAGAAACCGGTACTCATTATCAAAGGCGGTACAGGCGGCGGTGCTCAGGCGGCATTGTCCCACACGGCTTCCCTTGCCGGCAGTCATGAGGCCTTCAAGGCCTGCTGCGACCAGGCCGGTTTTTACCTGGTGGAAGAACTCACCGAAGACCCCAAAATCCTGGTGAATGTCCTGTCCATTCTCACCAGCCAGCCCAAGACCTCCGGCAGCCGGATCGCCGTGGTCAGTGTCGGCGGTGGTGCCGGAATTCTCCTGGCGGACCAGGTGACGGAAGAAGGCATGACCCTGGCCGAGTTTAATTCTGAAACCAAGCAGCGGATGCAGGCACTCATCGAAAAGGATCTGAAACCGGAACAAAAGGTCATCAAAGATCAGATCTTAAAAAATGTGGGCAATAACCCCATCGACCTTTTCGGCAATTGTAATGATGACCGGTTGCTGGAATCCATCCGCATTGTAGATAAGGATCCCAATACGGATGTGATTATCGCCGCCATATATCTTCAGGTGCCGTTGCTCTCGGAATACCTGCCCGAAAGACTTGTGGAACTCAAACAGGAAATGACAAAGCCCCTGATTATCTCACCCAGAGGTTTCTCGGAATACGTGGACCGGTGCCGTACGTACATGGCGGACAAAAAGCTGCACACCTACACCGTTCCCATGATGAAACCGCTCCGTATTGCATTAAACATCTGGAAGAAGTATGATATCTCTTTCTTTGATTAATACTCACCGTATACACGGTAACTAAGTCAGAGGGGAAACCAATATGACAAAGAAATCGATATTCATCTTTTGTGTTGCACTTCTACTCCTGTTTTGCAGTACAGCGTCTGCCTCATACATATACAGCTTCTCCACAGACGCCGGTACGACTGAGATCAATCCACTGTCAGGCACCTGGAGCGCCGAGGAGTATTACAATTATGCCCGCCCGTCTGCCAATCCATTGCACGGATATGCCCAGGACGATTCCGCCTATTTCTGGCTTTATGAAGAAACAGATACCAACGCCTTAAGCCTTGGTGTCCTGTATGGCGCCACAGGCTCTTCGGGCAACGGCGGTGATGCAGACTTCATTCTGGGTGGGCTTCCCACAGGCTGGAGCTGGATTCTTCAGGATGATGATGCAGACATTAATGACAGTCAGGATACCACCCCCACCTGGCATTGGGTCAGACACTACACGGATGGCGGAGTCATTGCCGGACTGGAAGATGCGGAATGGAACATTACCTGGTTGCTTACGGATCTTGTGAACCACAGCAACTGGTACTTTCTGACTGACGAAAACGGAACAATCAATGCCCTTGATTTTTCCCTTGCCGAGGGTGATACCCTTACAGTATCGGCCACCAACAACCCGGTCCCGGAACCCACCACCATTATGCTGTTGGGGTTGGGTATACTGAGCTTCAGCCGCTTGGCCCGTAAAAAACAGACCTGACAATTCATATACCGGAATAATGATAAAGAGCCGCGTATGCCTTTTGTGCATACGCGGCTCTTTTTTTGTCCCAGGTTGACAAATAATTCACTTTTTGAAACTGTCCTTTGAGAATTTTCCCCAGGCAATCAACACTGACGAAGGAGAGAGAATGAACCCTTTTGATCTCATCAAAAATTTTCCCATCCGGTATAAACTCCTGTTCATATACTCATCCTGTTTCTTTGTCATCATGACCCTGTCCAGCCTCATCATCTTCTCCATTGTGAAACAAAACGTTGAGGCCAATATTGAAAGTGAGTTGAAGAACTCCACCACAGCGATTCACAACACCATAAAAACCGCCGTCTCCGTATCCATAAAAAACAGGCTGCGGGGGGTCGCTGAAAAAAACTATGAAATCATTCAACGGCTCTATGATTTGGCCGGTGAGGGTAAAATTACAGAGACCGAAGCCAAGAACCGGGCAACGGATATCATTTTGAGCCAGAGCATCGGTATCAGCGGATACATTTGCATCCTGGACGGTCATGGCCGCGTACTGAAGCATCCCAAAAAATCCCTTGAGGGCCTGGATATTTCGGATCACCGTTTTGTTCAGGAGATGATCGACATAAAAAACGGCTATATTGAATATGAGTGGCAGAATCCCGGCGACGATTATCCCAGGCCCAAGGCACTTTACCTCACCTATTTTAAACCGTGGAACTGGATGATCACCGTTTCCTCCTACCGCAAAGAGTTCCTGAAGCTGGTGGACATAGACGATTTTAAAGAGGGTATTCTGAATCTGAAATTCGGAAAAACCGGCTATTCTTATGTCATGGACACCAAGGGCAATGTAATTATTCACCCGGAGTTGACCGGTGTAAATGTGTTCACGGACGAACGGTTTTCAGGCCAGTTCTTCCGCGAAATGCTTGAAAAGAAGAATGGCAAGCTTGAATACTCCTGGAAAAATCCCGCAGAAATCCGGTACCGTGAAAAACTGGTGTTTTTCAACTATATTCCAGAGTATGACTGGGTGGTGGCCTCCTCATCCTACCTGGATGAGATCCGATCCCCGCTATACGCCATTAAGCAGATCATCATTCTTGTGGGGATGGCTGCATTGGTTATTTTTATTCCAATTACGGTGTTTTTGAGTGATACCATCACCAAACCGCTCCATTCCCTGATGGAAAAATTCAAGGAGGACATTGCCGGTGGGTTTTCAAACCGTTCCGTGCAAATGGAGTCCAGTGATGAAGTGGGACAGCTCGCCTTTTATTACAACTCTTTTATGGACAGGCTGGCCACCTATGACAGGGAGTTGGTCAGCGAGATCAGTGAGCGACGGCAAGCCCAGGCGGCCCTGACGGAGAGTGAGGAAAAGTACCGGTCCGTCATGGAGTCTGTGCCTGATCCCATCGTTGTTTATGATATGAGCGGAAACGTCACCTATATGAATCCGGCATTTACAAAAGTGTTCGGATATACCCTTGAAGACTGCCTTGGAAATAAGCTGGATCACTTTGTCCCCAAAGCCCATTGGAAAGAAACCATGGAAGGCATCCGCTCCATCCTTAAAGGGGAAATAATCCCCCGGCTTGAGACCAAACGAAAGGCCAAGGACGGCCGGCTTGTGGATGTCACCACACGGGGTTCCGTATACAGGGATAAAAATGGTAAACCTCTTGGATCGGTTATCATTCACAGGGACGTTTCAGAAGTCAAGCGGCTGGAAAAAGCCATCATGGAAACCGGCGAGCGCGAACGTCAGGCAATCGGCAACGACCTTCACGACGATCTTTGTCCTCACCTGATTGGAATCGAAGGCCTGGTTAAAGTGCTGAAACGAAAAGCCGGTGACAAGCGCCCTGAAGGCGCCCTGCTCTCAGACCAGATCTCCGAGTTGATCCGGGAAGCCATTTCCAAAACCCGGCGCCTGGCCCGTGGGTTATGCCCTGTCTATTTCAACCATGGACTGGATGCCGCCCTGGAAGACCTGGTAACCAATACCCGGATGATCCATCAGGTGGACTGCCGGCTGGAAGGGGAGAAAGGCCTTGCGCGTGGTAACCATATGGCCACACTGAATCTTTATCACATTGCAGGCGAAGCGGTACGGAATGCGATCCGTCACGGTAATGCAGACACCATAAACATCATTCTTAACGTGAAGGACGGGCAGTTCAGTTTCATCATTCAGGACAATGGATCAGGGATAGATCCGGATTCCGGCAGCAAAGGTATGGGTCTTCGAATTATGAACTACAGGGCAAAGATTATAGGGGCATCGCTGGTGGTCTCTTCGGATACAGACAAAGGTACCAGAGTGAAACTCACCATGCCGGTTTCCGGCCTCGACAATGAGGGTACTGAGGTCTGAAAGCACTGGTATTCCCGCTTTAAAGATGATAGTGTATCTTACTGATGTGCATTGACAGATGTATCAACCCGGATCTATTGAAAACCTATGGCCGATAAGAAAAAAATACTGCTGGTGGAAGACCACCCCATATTCAGGCTCGGTCTGGCCGAACTCATCAATCAGGAAGATGATCTTGAAGCGTTTGGGCAGGCCAAGGACGTTGATTTCGCCATTACGGAAATTGAGGATATGGATCCGGATCTGATCATTGCCGACATCTCCTTACAGCAGTCCGATGGTATTGATCTGGTCAAATACGTAAAACAGCACCATAAGAATATTCCTGTGCTGGTGCTGTCCATGCACGATGAGTACCTGTATGCCCAGCGGGCCCTGTCTGCCGGAGCGCGAGGCTACATCATGAAACAGGAGGCTATGGAGTCTGTGGTCACTGCCATTCACCACGTATTGGACGGCAAAATTTACCTCAATGAGAAGGTAAAGGAACACATCCTATCCTCCATGTCCGACACGCCTCAGATCCGTGACAAAACCCCTGTGGACAGGCTTACGGACAGAGAACTTCAGGTATTCAAACTCATCGGCAGGGGATTTTCCAGCCGTGAAATTGCCGAGCGTCTTTTCCTGAGCATCAAAACCATCGGCACTTACCGGGAACGCATCAAAGAAAAACTGAACCTCAAACATGCCAATGAGCTTGTCAGGTGCGCGGTTCACTTTGAGAAAACAGGGCAGATCAGCACCCAGGCTTAACTCTTCGCTCTCACTTGTAGGTTCACGAACCTACAAAGCCCTCCTCCTTTTTCCTAGTTTTCCCCACAGCCCGACCTACATTTAAAATCCGGTTTCAGCCGATTGCCCAAAAGGCGTACCTTTACTACATCAAATTCTATTGATGCCTGATATGCCACCTACACATATAAACGTGTCGATTAACGACCTGAAAACCACCATCTCACGCAGACGGGGATTCATTTTATACGTTGCTGAGCAGAATAGACCAAAAGATCTGAATAGGGTTCCACAAAGGGGAGGCAGACTTCCGATGAACCGGATGTCACCTCCCGCCAACCATAATTCAAGGGAGTTTAAACTATGAAAGAAAAGCTCTACAAAAAGGAGATCACCCTGACCATTGTCTTCTCCGTCCTATTGCTGCTCATGGGTCACTCGGCGTCCATCTTTGTGTTATTTCCCGGGCTGCAGCAGGGAACCCTCTGGGGATTTCCCACCCAGTACATCGTCCCCATTCTTCTCGGATGGTTCGGCATTGCAGCTGTCTGCCTGGTGATGACCATCGTGTGCAACAAATTTGACGATGAAATGGAAGAATTTGTCAATTCCCTTCCCCCTGAAACCGAAAACGATTCTGAATCTGTAAACGATTAAGGAGGCTTCATGCCAGCAGAATATGCACTAAGTAATGTCTGGATCGGCCTCGGCATCGTGGCCATTCTCTTCGCCATTTTTTATTACGTCGGCTATGTATCCTCCCGGAAAACCACTTCCGATGAAGACTTTTACGCCGCCGGTTTCTCCATCGGCCCCGTCACAAACGGTCTGGGTATGGCGGCCACATGGGCTTCCCTGGCCACCTTTTTAGGGGTTATTGCACTAATCCTTAAACTCCAGGTTCCTTTTGTTTATCTCTGGATCCAGTGGGCCATCTCCATTCCGCTGCTCACGCTGCTTTACGGCACAAGTTTGAGGCGGATGAAAGCCTTTACCCCGGCCACATTTATCCGCCAGCGGTACGGAAAACCGGCCACGGTCGTGATCGTCTGCTGGATGATCCTGATCATGGTTATGTACGCCCTGGGTCAGATGATCGGTCTCGGCCGCGCATTCGAACTGCTCTTCGGCGTTCCCTATAATACGGCCATTGTGGTTGCAGGTCTTGCCACCGTTGGATTTATCACCGTCGGCGGTATGTACGGCGCATCCTACAACGCAGCCTTTCAGATGGTGGTTATGACCGTTGCCATGATCGTCCCAATGGGCGCGATCATGAAGGCCCTGGGTTCCTCCGGTTGGTGGTTCCCGCCCCTGGCATACGGCGATATGGTACCGGAAATGGTTAAGGCCATTCCGACTTTCTTCGACATGAAATATGATTTCAGATGGTACTTTGCGCTCATCCCGGCCTTTACACTCGGACCGGTAGCGCTTCCTCATCTTGCCATGAAGGTATTTACATCTTCATCCGTAAAAAGTGCCCGGTGGGCCGTTGTATGGTTCGCTCTCTTCCTGGGCCTGCTCTTCTCCGGCACCTACGTTGTTGGTTTCACCGGTAACTTCTTTACTGCTACCACCGGCAGAATCATTGAAAAAGCAGACCAGACCATCCTGATTCTGAACGTATT
>JAKSBB010000400.1 GCA_022361315.1 Desulfobacterales bacterium | reverse complement strand
CATGGCCAGGACATGATCCACAAACATATCCACCGTAATCTTCTGCCGGGTGTACTTCCACCGTTTCAGATACCACTCCTGCTGCAGTGCCTTGATCATACAGGCGGTCAATTCGTGGTTCTCCGGCCGGAAAATGCCTTCGGCCTCGCCCTCTTCCAGAATATCCGAAAGAATCTTCTGGGTGTGCTCCTCCATGGCCCGGACCGCATCAAACCCGGCGGGTTTCAGGTTGCGTGCCTCCATAAAGGTAAAATAGAACCAGGGGCGGAACAATTCGGACAGAAAGATATGGGCGCGGATCACCGCCCGGAGCTTCTCCAGGGGATGTTCTTCTTCCCGGGCAAACCTGTCCAGAGTGTCTTTCACCATGTAACGGCCCTGGTCCTGGATAATGCCCAGCAGTTCCTCTTTTCCCGGGAAATAGGCGTAAAGCGCCCCCAGACTCATCCCGGTTTTCAAACTGAGGTCCCGCATGCTCATGGCCTGGAACCCCTTCTTGTAGGTGATGGAAAAAACGGCAGCCAGAATCTTTTCCAGATTGGCCACGGCCGTCTTTTCCTTCTTGATGCGCATATTGTCCTGGTTGGCCAGGAATACCTGCCTGGCAATATCCTTGTGCCTGGCACCGTAAGCTTTTTTAAATGCTTCGTAGTTCATATCTTCCTTTTGTTAACCGGGGCCGGCATCAGGCGTAGGACTTGAGTATCCGCCTGGCCAGGGAGGTTTTATGCACCTCGTCCGCCCCGTCGTAAATTCTGGCCGCCCGCTCATGGCGAAAGAACCAGGCTAAAATGGTGTCGTCGGTCATACCCAGCCCCCCGTGGACCTGGAGGGCCCGGTCCACAATCCGGCCCATGGTATTGGCCACAACGAATTTGATCATGGAAATGGAGCCCCGGGCCTCGGCTGCCCCCACATTATCGATCTGCCAGGCGGAATGGAGGGTCATCAGACGAGCGGCTTCAAGTTCGGCCGCAGATTCCGACACCCAGTTCTGGACGGTCTGGCGGGTGGCAAGGGTTTTACCGGAGGGAGAAATCACCCGGGCATTGGCCCGTTGACACATGAGGTCGAAGGCCCGGCGGCAGATCCCCAGCCACCGCATGCAATGGTGAATCCGGCCCGGCCCCAGGCGCTCCTGGGCCATGACAAAGCCCTGCCCTTCAGCACCAAGCAGATTTTCCCGGGGAACCCGGCAGCCCTCGAACATGATTTCCGCATGGCTGAAATAATCGTCTCCCTCATGGCCCATCACCGGGATATTCCTGATGTGGTTGAACCCCGGGGTGTCCGTGGGCACTATGATCATGCTGGCCTGGAGATACTTGGGGGCATCGGGATTGGTGACGGCCATGACGATGGCAAACTGTGCCCCGTCCGCCGAAGAGGTATACCACTTATGCCCGTTGATGATGTAGTCGTCACCGTCCCGTACCGCCGTGGTTTCCAGCATCACCGGGTTGGACCCGGGCATGTCCACCTCGGTCATGGCAAAACAGGACCGGATATCCCCGGCCACCAGGGGGTGCAGCCAGCGGTTTTTCTGGGCTTCTGAGCCGTGGGCGTGGAGGATTTCCACATTTCCGGCATCCGGTGCCTGGCACCAGAAAACATAGTGCCCCAGCGGCGACCTTCCCAAGGCTTCGGACACCAGGCCGTGCTCCAGCAGGGACAGCCCCATACCACCGCAGTCCGAAGGGAAGTTCGGGGCCCAGAGTTCCATCTTCTTCACCATGCCCTGCTTTTCCCTGAGCACGGGCAGCATCTCCTTGAAACTGCCGGTCATGAACTCAGGCTCCAGGGGAATGAGTTCCTTGTCCACGAATTCGTCTATCATGGAAACGATGGTCTGAATACGGTCTGAAATCTTGAAGTCCACAACACATCTCCTTGTGTCTATGCCGGCATATTATGCCTGGTAAAACGGGTTCGTCAAGGTAAAATCGAACGAGTGTTCGTCATTTTATTGTCATCACTCATCATCCAGAAAAGCTGAAATAAATTCCGTGACATCCGCCTGGATACAGAAGTCTGCATGGCGGCAGATGGGGGCATCGGCGCTGGTGTTGATGCTCACCACCCACTTGGCCCCGGCCATCCCGGCCAGATGCTGGGAGGACCCTGAAATACCGCAGGCGATATAGAGATCGGGGGAAATGACGGCCCCGGTGATGCCCACCTGCCGGTGGTAGGGCATAACCCCACGGTCCACCAGGGGGCGTGAGGCCCCCACAGCCGCGCCGGGAAGACGCCCGGCCAATGCAAACACCTTGGCCAAGTTTTCCGGTTCGCCGATACCCTGCCCCGCCCCCACCACGATGGGAGCGGTCCGGATGTCCGGGCCCCCGATATCTTCAGTATCTTCGGCATCCGACTCTTGTGGCCCGGTCAATTCTCTGCGGCGCACCGCCGAGGATTCAACAGATACATGCCTTGCGCTCACCGTTCCCTTCTCTCCGGCATTTTCCGGGAAATGACCGGTCCCTATACTGCCCGGTACCAGGGTCAACACACAGGACTGAGACCCTGACAAATGGACAGACTGGATCTTTGTATTGTCCATCACCGGCCGGTCAAAGATGAGACCGGTGTCATATCCGCAGATACCGGTGACT
>JAKSBB010001305.1 GCA_022361315.1 Desulfobacterales bacterium | reverse complement strand
GGTATCTGAGGTACTACCATAAGGATTCTGTGATCACAGGGGACAATTGCTTTGTGGGCCGGGAGTGGGTTCGGGATGACTGATAACCTTTTGAAACGGTTGACAAACCGTGCGGCTTGCCTGTTTGTTTGCAGTGTTCAACGCCCGGGGATTCTTTCTGCCTTCAGGTACAATAAGGCAAGAAAGGAGGTGAAACATTCCGGGCCCTATGCACCCGGCCTGCCGGTACCGGTTCCGGCTGGATCAGATCTCCGGACATTCACTGCAGCCCGGACGAGTCTCGCAGTACGGCCGAGCTGTCTAATCCCGATAGTTCTGGAGAAACACACCATGTCTGATATGAACCGGATACTTGCCCGCACCCGTAACGGTGCCGGGTGCCGCTCCTGCCCTTTGGTCCATTCCGTTCCTTTGAAACATGCTGAGTTTTGTGCGGTTGCCGCCATGTTGGTGGCTTCGGCCGGTCTCGGCCTTAACGAAAAACAGATTGATTCTATGCTGGAATCCTTTTTTGAAGCACGGGAGATATTCATCCCGGAGGAGGTGAAAGATGCATAACAACGTTATTCCTTTTGATTATGACTCCAAACTGGTGCGGATTGTTCCGGATGAAGATGGAAATCCATGGTGGGTAGCAAAAGATGTTTGCAAAGCAATTGAGCTTTCTGATCCGAGCAAAGCAGTAAGAAATTTGGAGGATGACGAAAAAGGTACGACTAAAGTTCGTACCCTTCAAGGGCTGCAAAGAGTCCTGATAGTCAACGAGCCAGGCCTTTATACTCTGATCATTCGCTCCAACAAACCCGAAGCCAAAGCTTTTAAACGTTGGATCACCCACGAAGTCCTTCCCAGCATCCGAAAGACCGGCGGCTACCAAATAGAAGACAGTCCGGGATATCTCTCCGGAGATGCTGCCAAGCGCTCCGGGAAAATGTATTTCCCCATGGCCAAGCTGGTGGAAAGCGCGGACAAGTTCCTGGAAGGCAAGGCCGCACTCACGGCCCTGAATTATTTTACGGGTATGCCTGTGGATGCCCTCCTGGAGGAGCTGGAAGAAAAACAGACCAGCAGCCTTGAGAAAAACCTCCGGGAGCTTGTTTTGAATCAATCGCAGGTCAGTGAACTCCTGGAGGATTTTCTTTCTGAGGAATGTGAGCTGCATGATGATTATGAGATCGGCGCTACCGAGGCCTATAAAGCGTTTGCCGCCTGGTGCAAGGCTCGGGGACTTAAACGGCCCGTGTCCCGAAAGCGCTTCGGTTCAGTTCTTTCTGAGAATTTCCATAAGGTGAAACGCGGTGTGATTTTTTACATCGGCTTCCGCCTGCTCCGGACCGGCACCGGAGATTAACCGCAACCACCGGGCCCTGGCAGCGAGATCCGCCAGGGCCCCAACCATAAACCTTGAATTCGGGAGTGTTTAAAATGGGCAAAAAAACAACGGGAAAGGCACAACCCAGTTTTAGGAGC
>JAKSBB010001286.1 GCA_022361315.1 Desulfobacterales bacterium | reverse complement strand
TCATCGGTCATCAGGTGGATCGTCAGTCAGTAAAGCGGTCTTGAATGGACTTCATACGTGACAACGGCATTCAACATGTTCAATTGGAGGGCTGTAAGTTCTCCTCACATAGTGTCTTATTGATTGGCGTGTTATGCAAAAAGGCGTTAATCTTGTGGGCCAGATAAGTCTGTCCCGAAAAAGCGGTGCCGGCCACCACAAAACTCATAAAAATTATGACCAGGAGGATCTTATCACACACCGGGGCATAGGTTTTCGTATTCAGGAACAGGCGGCCGAACATCCCGGCGAAAAACCAGGTGGATCCGGAAGCCCCAAAAAAATACAGGTGCATTACCGCCGGATCAGGGTCTACCAGCAGTTCGAAATGACCGTATAAAATCGCCAGATACAAGAACATGCTGGAGATATACAGCACATAGAGCAAATAGGTCAGATCCCGCAAGAACAGATAGATGGCCAGGTTGTACAGGATCATCCCCGCAAGAATGCCGAACAGGATACCAAACCCGTAAAGATCCGGCAGCAACCTGGTGATATACCCTGCAGCGGAATGAATCCGCAGGGCAAAATTGATGGAAATATCGCTTCTCACCCTGAGATAAAACCATTCACCGCCGTTCCACCTGGCCGGCAGAGCGGTCACGGAAGTCCGTGAAGGGATGTGCCCGGGTGATGAGGGGCGCCATTTACCGAACTCTGTTTTCCGGTAGATGGTCTCTCCGGTATCCGTCGCCACCGGCACATAGAGATCCAGCGCCCCGATCCCCTGTTTGCCCACCTCCAGGAACCATTTGCACCCCAATGCCCCGGGGGATGCCTCACTGTGATCAGGGGGGATAATTTTAAACCGGAACCAGAAAACGGAAGCCGATCTGCCAATGGAAATCACATCGTGGGGATTATTAATAAATCCCTTCCCGTCCAACGCCTGTACATCAGTCAGCGTCAGGTGTTGCTCAGGGTCTTCCAGGATCTCCACAAGATGTGAGAATTCATAATGTTGCCCTTCCGGCTGAAGTTTTAGCGCATCAGCCGCCCCGGTTGGGCTGGAAAAGAGGCAGAGTAAAATTAGAAGTACAATTGTCCGGAATACAACCACGTTGTTCCATCCGAAATTTCTGGCCGCCCGATACCGGGGAAACGGACAGCGGAAAATGGGTATCGAATATCAAAGCGTCCCGGATCTTTCCTTATGTACACCAAAGTGCATCAAATGAAAAGCAGTGGAAGGGTCAGACAGCCGCCTCAACTTTGGCTGCAGTAAGATCTTTGGGCAGAACCAGGGTGAACCGGGCACCGCCGAACGGCGAAGTGGTCACGTCAACGCTTCCCCGGTGCCAGGTGATGATTCGTTTGGCAATGGCCAGCCCGAGTCCATATCCGCCGGATGCCCGGGATCGGCTCTGGTCCAGGCGGAAAAAGGGTTCAAAAATATCTTTCCTTGCCGCCTCCGGGATACCGGGGCCATCATCATCCACATGAATCCGGACACGGGTGTCACCGGGCTGGAACACCAGGGCCACATTTTCATTGCCGTGTTTTACCCCGTTCCGTAGAAGATTACGCACCGCCCACCCCAGATAAACCGGCTCGAACCGGGCGATGAAATGGTCGGTCTCAGGTTCAAAGGCCAGCGTTTTTCCCACGGCGGTTTTTTTCTCCTGCCCCACCAGGGCAGACAGCCAGGAGACCATCTCATGGTTGGACAGACGGCCGGAGCTTTCAGGTTCACGCTCGAACCGGGCATAGGTGAGCATTTCATCCACCAATGCCTCGATTTCCTCCACATCTTTCCCGATTTCCTGAATATAATCGGTGCCCCCTGTCTCCGGCATGTCCGCAGCCATCTCAAGACTGAACTTGATCCTGGCCAGGGGGGTGCGGATTTCATGGGAAACCGAATTGGCCAGATCCTTCTGGGAAGCGATCAGCTTCTGGGTCTTTTCGGCCATGGTGTTAAAAGTGTCCGCAATACCGCCCATGGACGATATTCTGGAAACCGACACCCGAGCGTCGTGATCCCCGGAGGCAAACTGGGTGGTGGTTCGTTCGATCTTCCGGATATCCCTGTAAATGAAGAAGGACCAGGCCAGTGCAGGGATGGTCAGCAGCAGGACAAACATGAAAAGGAAGAGCACCGTGGCTTTGAAATCCAGGTCTTCCCCGGGGAAAGGCCCGCCCATGGCAAGAATATCATCCGATTCCCCCAGTCGGAGCAACAGGACATCATCGCCCTTTGTGGGTACGATAAGACCGGCCATCAAATCTCCATGCAACCGCTCTGCCACATTCACGTCGTCCAGTGAGACCAGTCCCAGCGGATAGCCGAATCGGGGCTGCAATGCGGCCAGTTCTTCTTTTCTGGCCCGGGTATCCAGGTGGGCCAGCCGCTCGGCAATCAATGAAAATGTGCCCCTGGAAATATCCCGCTCCGCTTTAACAACTTCATCCCTGAAAAACTGATCGATGAGGGGGCCGAGACCAAAGGGGATAATAAACATGGTCGCCAGCATCAGGACATATATGGTAATGAATATCCGTTTCATGGCGGGTTATACATCCCAGGCGTCTGCCACGAAAAGATAGCCGCTGCCCCAGACGGTTTTAATCCGGGTGGGCTGATCCGGGTTGTCGCTCAGTTTTTTTCTCAACCGGGAGACGGCCACATCGATGGAGCGGTCGATCCCGTCGTACTCCACACCTTTCACGGTCTGGCAGAGCAGATCCCTGTCCAATACCTCCCCGGCCCTGGATGCCAGCAGCCACAGAAGATCAAATTCCGTGGTGGAAAGATCCACGGGGGTACCTTCAAGGGAGACATTCCTTGACGATGCGCACAGGGACAGGGCGCCGAAGTTAAGCTCAGTCACTTTGTCGCCGGTGGTTTCCGGCACGGTCCGTCTGAACAGCGCCCGAATCCGCGCCAGGAGTACCCTGGGCTCCACCGGTTTTTTCACGTAATCATCCGCGCCCAGTTCCAGCCCCACCACCTGGTCCATATCGTCCTCACGGGCGGTGAGAATAAGGATGGGCCCCTTGTAACTGTGGCGGACATCCCTGCAGATGGCAAACCCGTCCTTCCCCGGGAGCATCAGATCTAAAATCACCAGATCCGGTTTTCCCTGGAT
>JAKSBB010000960.1 GCA_022361315.1 Desulfobacterales bacterium | reverse complement strand
TTTGTCTGCCATCAAATGGGCCTTTGACCCCAAACGGATTCTGAATCCGGGAAAGGTCTGCGCCTAAACCAGCCACACCCAAACACCCCGGTCACGCCGCGCCAAAAAACAGCCTATCCTCCCCCCGACCCGGCGTGACTGAACCAAACGCCCCCGCTTCTCCCGGGGGCGTTTTTTTATGCCTGTAAAAACATCTGACATTCCTATCTTTTTCTATTGAATAAATATTCAACCAATGATAATCAAATATCCCGTTCCACTTAACTACACAGGAGTAGTCCCATGCCCAGAAGTGCTGAAGCCAACCGAAAAATCAAGCAGGAACGCAGGGAACGCATCCTTGCCGGTGCGTTGGAATTGTTTGTCCGCAATGGTCTTTCCGGCACCAAAATCAGTGATGTAGCCCGGAAAACAAAAATGTCCAACGGCCTGGTCTATCACTACTTCCCTTCAAAGGAAGACATATTCATTACTCTGGTCGAAGTGGCACTGGACCGGATCATCAATGCCTGCAGGTTTCTGGGTTCCATGACCCTTGAACCCCATGAAAAAATAAAGTACGCCATGGATGAACTGGTGAACATCATCCGGTCAAATCCCCATGCCTGTCTTTATCATGTGCTGGTGTTCCAGGCCGCTGCCTCTGACAATATTCCGGAACCGGCCAAAAAGGCTATTCAGGCGAACCGCAAAAAACCCTATGACCTCATCGCCGGCATCATTGCCAGCGGCCAGCAGCAGGGAACCATACGGGAGGGCTGTGCAGACGATCTTGCTTTCTTCTTCTGGAATACCGTGAACGGACTGGCAATCCACCAGGCCATGTACGGCGATTCTGCACAAAGCCCCGACATTGATCCCATTTACCATATGTTTTTCGATAACAAAGGAGCGTGAATCACATGCCCACAATTGAACCGAGAATTGCAGAGACCGCCCTGGGCCCCATACAATACTTCCAAAGAGATACCGGCGATGATCCGGATAGAGTCATCCTTACCATTCATGGGGCCATGGGGGGCTATGACCAGTCGGATATCCTGGGAAGAACCATAGGACCTGAGGGGTACAGGTATATCTCCATATCCAGACCCGGATACCTGAAGACGCCCTTAAAAGGAAGAGAGGCGCCGAAAGACCAGGCCGACCTGATCGCCGCTCTGCTAGATACCCTGCACATCAATCG
>JAKSBB010000351.1 GCA_022361315.1 Desulfobacterales bacterium | reverse complement strand
GGAGCCGTTCCAGATCAGCCGTCTCCCCCTGTGTTTCCAAACGATCAATGGCCTGGTTATAAAAGCCGAAGGCCTCAAAGGCCGCATAGTTGCCCATGGCTTTATCGCCGGACTGTTTGAGGTATTCGACTGCTTTATCCGCAATCCCGCTCTTTGAAAAGTGAAATGCCAGAATTTCATAAAAGGCATCCAGCTGGTCCGGGTACATCTCTTCTATGGCCAGACCGATCTTAGCGTGTATTTCCCGCCGCCGGTTATTCAGAAGACTGCTGTAAGCCACCTCCTGGGTGATGATATTCTTAAAGATGTATTCCAGTTCCGGGAACAGGTTTTTTTCACTGATGAATTCCAGGTTCTGCAGTTTACCAAGATAGGTTTTTACAGCATCCCCCATACCGGTAAGCTCCCTGAGCAGTCTGAACCCGAAGGTGCGTCCGATGACCGAGGCCATCTGCATGGTGGTTTTTGTGTTTTCCCCCAGGCGGTCCATCCGGCCGGCAATGATGCCCTGGAGGGTATCCGGCACGTGGGTAATGTCGGCATCCTCGTGGAGTTCCCAGCCGCCGTCATCAAAGGTAATGGTTTTGTCGTCGATGAGGGTGGCACACAACTCTTCCATGAACAGCGGGTTCCCGGAGGTCCGGGAAACGATCAGCTCTTCGATATCCGGGCAAACCTCATCTGCATTCAGGGCCGCGCGGATAAAGCGGCTGCTTTCCTCCCCGGTGAGCGGGGGGATGGCAATCTGGATGTAAATGGGTTTTCCGCCCCAGCCGTGTTCGTACTCCTGGCGGTAGAGAAGTACCAAAAGCAGAGAGGCATCCGGCATCCGTCCGATGAGATGGTGGAAAAAGGCTTCCGATGTTTTGTCCATCCACTGGATATCGTCCGCGATGATCACCATGGGGCCGTTTCGGCTGAGCCGCAGAAACAACTGGCTGAGTCCTTCGAAGATCTTCTCCCGTTTTTCCTGGGGGGAAAGGCGGTCCCAATCCGGATCATCGCAGGGCAGGGAGAGCAGTTGCCGGAACGCGGGGGTGAGTGCCAGAAGTTCCGGATCCAGATCTTTTAAACCCTGGTTCAGCTTGTCCTGAAGCACAGCTTCCGGCTCTCCTTTCCCCATGTTGAACAGGTCTGTGACAAGGTCCAGAACCGGGACAAAGGGGATGTTGGCGTTGTACTGGAGGCAGCGGGTTTCCAGAATGCGGATGTCCGGGTCAAACCCTTTCTGGGTTTCAAATACAAATCTGGACTTGCCGATCCCGGCCTCACCCACCACCCCCACCACCTGTCCGCGGCCCTGCCGGACCCTGTGGAAGGATTTGACCAGGTCCGCCATTTCCTGTTCACGGCCGATATACTCCACAAACCCCTTTGCTTCGGATGCCTGAAGCCGGCTTGTGACATCACTTTTACCCATGAGCCGGAATACCGGCTGGGGCGCTTTTTTGCCCTTGACCTCAACCTTGCCGAGACTCTCACAGTCAAAATAGGTGCGCACCTGGCGGTAGGTGGATTCGGAGAGCTGCACAGTGCCGGGCTCCGCAAGGCTTTCCATCCGGGCGGCCAGGTTGGTGGTATCCCCCACAGCCGTATAATCCATGCGCAGGTCATCACCGATGGCCCCCACCACCACCGGACCTGAGTTCAGGCCGATACGCATTTTAAAGGCCACACCGAATTCATTTTTCACCTGCCGGCTGTAATCCACCAATGCAGCCTGGACACCCAGGGCAGCGCTGCAGGCCCGCTGGGCATGGTCTTCATGGGCCAGGGGAGCCCCGAACAGGGCCATGACCCCGTCACCGGTAAACTGGTTGATGGTGCCTTCATACCGGTGGATTTCCTCCATGAGGATTTTAAAGCAGCCGTCCATGATTTGGTGCACCGCCTCGGGGTCCAGCTGTTCGGAAAGGGAGGTGAAACCGGTGACATCGCAGAAAAATACGGTGACCAGTTTGCGCTCCCCAACGATACTGCTGCGGGTGGTGAGAATTTTTTCTGCCATGAATTTGGGGGTGTAGGAGTCCGGACGGTTGTAGTCAATGACAGTCTCCAGGTCTGTATCGGGGGCTGCATCCGTATTAACAGGCAGTTTGTTCCCGCATTCTCCGCAGAATTTTGCGGCCAAAGGAATTCTGGTTCTGCAGGCCGGACATTCCACGGCCATATGGGTTCCGCATTCCTCACAGAACTTTACCCCTTCCCGGTTTTCAGACTGGCAGTTGGTGCATTTCATGTTTTTCTACTCCGGATGTTTACGGCACCGGGCCGCATATTATCAATGGGTTTCAGGTTCAGGGGTTTCAGGGTCAAGGGTTTCAGGGTCAGGAAACCGGCAATCCTTTTTCTTTGTATATTTCCCGCACAAGCCGTCCTAAAAGGGCAATCCCTTTTTCAACTTCAGGGCGCCACTGGAGGCCGCAGTTCAGACGGAGGCAGTGGCTGTACCGGTCGGAAGATGAGCAGAGGCGGCCCGGTAGAATGGACACGTTCCGGGCCCTTGCCCTGTGAAATACGTCCATGGTGTCTATTTCCCGGTTCAGTTCCAGCCATAGCATCATTCCCCCCCGGGGGAAGGTCAGGCAGGTGTCTTTGGGAAAATGGTCGGCAATGGCCAGGGCCATGGCGGAGGCCTGGGTTTTGACCTGGTTGCGCAGCCGCCGGATATGGCGGTCATAGGCACCGGTTTCCAGAAATCGTGCCGCCACCCTGTGGCTGAGGGCAGCGCAGGAGAGCTGGGTGTTGAGTTTCAGGCGGATCACCTTGTCTTTGAATTTGCCCGGCACAGTCCACCCGGCGCGCAGTCCGGGAGCCAGTGTTTTGGAAAATGAGGCGCAGTACAGGACGTTGCCCGCCGTGTCCATGGCTTTAAAGGTGGACGGGCGGGTGCTGCCGAAATAAATATCTCCGTAAATATCATCTTCTATGATGGGGATACCGGCTTCTGCGGCAGTTTTCATCACCTTTTCCTTATTTGAAACTGACATCACCGATCCCAAAGGGTTCTGGAAATTGGTGTTCAGCAGGCAGGCCTTTATTTTGTTGGTGGAGACGATGGCCTTGAAAGCGTCCGGGTCCATACCACTGTCCGGGCATCCCGGCAGTTCAAGGACGTACATGTTCAGATCTTCGATGAGCTGGAGGAAACAGTGAAACACCGGGGATTCCACCAGGATGGTGTCTCCGGGTTCCGCCACCGCACGCAGGCAGAGGCTTACCGCCTCCAGACAGCCGTTGGTGGTAACGATGTCATCGGGCACCACCGGGCAGGCATAGCCCAGCATCTGCTTGGCCAGGGCGGTTCTAAGCTCGGTATTGCCGATACAGGGATCGTATGAGGCTATGCTCCGGGCCAGATCCTCAGAAGAGATGGACTTCATGATCCGGGATAATTGCTTGATGGGCATCAGCTCCCTGGAGGCCACGGCTGCACCCAACTGAAGCATATTCTCCGCCAATAGGTCGGTGAGGATGGTTTCGGCCAGGGCGTTGATTTTGACCCGGCTGGGCCGTGCGGTACCGGAATCTTTCCTGGGGGTGGGCAGGGGATTTTTCAAAAGTGCCCGCACATAAAACCCCGACTTTTCCCTGGCCTCCACCCGGCCCCGTTTTTCCAGCTCGATATAGGCCTGGTGGATGGTGGATACACTCAGCCCCAGCCGGTTATGGAGCTGGCGAAGGGAGGGCAGCTTGTCACCGGGCCGGTACTGGCCGTTGAGGATATTCTCCTGGATTTCATCTGCCAGGGCCACATATCTGAAATTGCCTTGGACAGTCATGATGTCCTCATCTGTTATGGTTGGAATAATCGAAAACTGTATCTGTTTTTTCTTTCTTAGTATCGTATAGTGTGATTTTTAGCAATGTAATTTGCTTGTAAACCTGTTTTAGTTGGGAGAAGACCCATGAAAGAAATCATGCTGTACCTGGTGACCATTCTGATCTGGGGATCCACCTGGATCGCCATCAAGTTCCAATTGGGGCCTGTGGATCCCATGGTATCTGTGATTTACAGGTTCGGTCTGGCAGCGGTTCTTCTTCTGGCCTTCTGCCGCTTCCGGGGACTCTCCCTGAAATTTTCTCTGAGGGACCATTGTTTTATGGCGTTGATGGGGATATTTCTCTTTTCCGTGAACTACTGGCTGGTATATCTGGCCGAACAATACCTGACCTCGGGGCTTGTGGCGGTGCTGTTCTCTTCCCTGGTCTTTTTCAACATGGCCAACAGTGCCCTGTTTATGGGGGCTCCGGTGGCCCGGAAGACGCTAATCGGGGCACTGGCCGGCATCATCGGTATCACCCTGATTTTTCTGCCTGAAATCCGTGCCTTTGACGCAGATGACAAAGGCCTCACCGGCGTTGCCATCGGTATGCTGTCGGTATTTCTGGCCTCCCTGGGAAACATTGCCTCCGCCCGGAACACCCGGCACAAAATACCCGTGGTTCAGGCCAATGCCTTCGGCATGACCTATGGGACCCTGGTGCTTGTGGTCGTTGCCCTGTGCATGGGTAAGACCTTCAGTTTTTCCCTGTCCCCGGCCTATACGGGGTCCCTGGTGTTCCTCTCTGTCTTTGGCTCCATTGTGGCCTTCGGCACCTATCTCACCCTGGTGGGCTCCATGGGGGCGGACAAGGCGGCCTACGCCATTATGGTGGTGCCTGTGGTGGCCCTGGTGATTTCTTCCTTTGCCGAAGGATACGTCTGGACAATCCCTGCGGTGGCAGGTCTTTCCCTGGTGCTTGCCGGTAATTTCCTT
>JAKSBB010000004.1 GCA_022361315.1 Desulfobacterales bacterium | reverse complement strand
GTCGTGGTGCCGGCGGCGCTAAGACATCGGCGGGCTAACGCGATCCAGTTTGATGTGCTCAAACGCGTTGCGCCGTTTGCGTTGGTCTTTATTCTGGTGGGGGTCTGGCTGAGCAATCTGGCGATCTTCGATGGGCCGGAGGGGGTGATATGGCTGGGTCGGGTGCTGGCGATCTTCACGGTGTACATCATTGTCGTGAACGTGCGTCGGCTGTTTGAGCCGCGGCTCGAGATCAGCGGCGAGCGGACGGTGACATACCCGCGCGGGAGCGCCGTGGGGGTGGCGGTTGGGGTGCAGGCGGGGTTGATGGGGGTGGGCGGCGGAGCGCTGGCGGTACCGCTGCAACAGGTGCTGATGCATCTTCCGCTGCGTAATTGCATTGCCAACAGCACGATGCTGATCTGTATCACGGCGGGATTCGGGGCGATCTACAAGAATGCGACGCTGGCGGGCCACGGGCTGGATTGGCGGATCAGCGTGTCGATCGCGCTGATGCTGGCGCCGACGGCCATGCTGGGCGGCTACTTCGGCGGGAAGCTGACGCATCGGCTGCCGCTGGGGTGGGTGCGGGTGCTGTTCATCGGGCTGATGTGTGCGGCGGCGTGGAAGATGGCGGCGATCTGAATCGGCCCATATAGCAGGCCTATTTCACCGCCCTGCCATGCTGACAGGCTCCACAAATGACAGACCGGGGGAACACCGCACAGAAATGCGCACAAGCCAATTATTTTCAATTATTTACGCATTATTTGGTCAGTTGAGAAACTAGCGGGTGTTGGTATTGGGCTTGCCCTGTGTGCCATAAGAGGCAGTGTCGGCTTGGCCGGTCTGCTTCGACAAAGAGGACGCAAACCACTCACTGATAGATGGAGATTAGGACTATGGCCGTGAAGGATTTGGCCTTTGATGCGGACGCTCGCGGAGCCCTTTTGAAGGGTGTCGAGAAGCTGGCGTCGGCGGTGAAGAGCACACTGGGCCCGCGTGGCCGCAATGCCGTACTGGATAAGAGCTGGGGCGGCCCGACGGTCACGAAAGACGGTGTCACCGTAGCCGAGGAGATTGAGCTGCGTGACAAGGCCGAGGACATGGGCGCGAAGCTCGTGAAGGAAGCCGCCAGCCGCACGAGCGACAAGGCCGGCGACGGCACGACGACG
>JAKSBB010000099.1 GCA_022361315.1 Desulfobacterales bacterium | reverse complement strand
GTGCTCCCCACCAAACCCGGCCAGTCCGGCGTGGTCCGCGGCCTCATCGGTGAGGGGCTGGAATACTGCGGTATTGGTGGGGAGGACTTTTTTTCAGCGGAGATTCCCCGCCGCATCCAGAAATACGATTTTTATGCCGGTGCTGCCGACATCAACGCCGATATTCAACGTCACTCTCCTCTCTTTGCTGTAGCGTCCGACTGAAGGCCTCCAGCCGGGTAACAATATTCTGTTCGTCTTCCCTGACATAATCGGTTTCGATTTTCAGGAAACGGACATTCTTCTCTTTGAGCCGCTCTTCCAGAATACCGGCATCCATGTCAAAGGGGTGGCACCCTTTCAGCACATGAAAGACCACACCCCGAATGTTTTTGGTTTCCAGGGCATGGACCAGACGGTTCAGGCGGCGGTCATTGTCCGCAAATGTAGGGCAGGTACAGGCTTTGTGATGCCGCTCTGCCAGGGCACGTATCAGGGTGTAGTCGCTTCCGTCCTCATAGGCAGCGGCCCCCGGGAATACCCGTCGTCCGCCACAAAAAGGCTGGCCGTCGGTTTCCCGTGTCATCTCCAGATATTTGAAGTAGAGCCAGCCCCCGCCGGGCAAAACCCTTTCCCCGGCCAATGCTGCTCCTGAAGGGCCGGTCAAAATAAGGCAACAGACAACGGCGCACAAAATGGTCCGAAAAGCCGCCATACACCTACTTGATAAAGTATCCGGCAGCCCGCCAGGTATCGTCCTCCGGTCCCTGGATCAGGGTGACCGTCTCGATGGCGGCAGCCTTTTCGGCAAAACGGCTCTTGTATCGAATCAGGAGATACCGGCCATCCGGCATTCCCGGCATGGTGGTGGAAAATTTATGGTGAAACAGCTGCCGTTCCTCAAGCTTACCCATGGGTTCCCGTACGGCTTTTAATGTTCCTTCCCACTGGTCTACCGTGACCTGGGTTTTGACCACGGCGGCAGCGGTCTGCCAGGAGGTGGTATAGGCACCGCGGTCTATGAGATTCAGCCAGAGATCTGCCGTATCCAGTCCGTCCTGGTGCCTGGCGTGGGTATGGGGGGTGCCCGATTCATGGGCAGTGGCAAGGCTGCCAAAGCAGCAGAGCATCAATGCGGTAATACCGATTACGAATATCTTTTTCATGGTTCCTCCTTTTACAAATGTCGTTTCCGGGCGCCGAACGCAGCCAGGCCCATGATACCAAGGACCGCCACCACAGCCATCCATTCAATACCGGAGGATGTCACCTGCGTGGTCTCGTCTTTGGTGTTGATCTTCTCCATTTTATAGCCTTCCACCATAGTCTCGTCGGTCTTATCTTCTTTAGGCTGCGCCTCGGGTGGTGTGGTTTCTTTGGGTGCCGGTGCAGCCAGTCTCTCTATGAGTTTTTGACGTTTTTCCACCTGATCTTCCAGAGAGGCTTTGGCAGCCTTTTCCACGGCAAGTTTAAACTGCGCCACCATCTCCGGGTTCAGCACGCCGGGAATGGAAATAATGGAAACCACCATCTGGTTGAGCAGGGGATTGTTGCAGGTGTGGTCGCAACAGGCCACCCCCCGGGTGATTACGCTTTTGGCATACTCTGCCGCCAGGGTTTCCACGGTTTTCTGATCCGCCTCCCAATACCCCTTGCGGCGGGTTTCCAGCATCCGTCCGGTGAGGGATTGATAGGCCCAGGGAGAGGCTTTGTCGAAGAATGCTTTCAGTTCCAGGCCGTACTTGTCCTTGACGTACACTTCGTAGGTCTGCTGCCATTTGGCCTCATCCACCTTATCCGGATTGGTCATGTCCCATCCCCAGAGATACTCCGCGAAATCGGACATGGCCTTTGCCCCGGCATAATCCTCGGATTTCACCCCCTCTATCCATTTGGGGTTGAGATACCGGGTTCTCATCTCCCGGCCGATGGACAGCCCCACATCCTCAACGTTCAAT
>JAKSBB010001234.1 GCA_022361315.1 Desulfobacterales bacterium | reverse complement strand
TACCGCCGAGGGTTGCCCCGTGGTAGGAACAATGCCGGCTGATGAGCTTGTGTTTGGGCCTCTCCTCGCCGTCACGCTCCACAAAATACTGGCGGGCCATTTTGATGGCGGATTCCACCGCTTCAGAACCGCCGGACACAAACCAGCAATAGTTCAGGTCTCCGGGGGTCAGTTCGGCAATGAGTTCTGCCGCTTCATCGGCCGCATCATGGGTCCACCTGGAAGGATGGGCGAATTCCAGGGTATTCATCTGTGCCGTAAGATCGTCTATGATCCGAGTGACGCCGTGGCCGAGGTTTGAAACCAGTGCGCCACAGCAGCCGTCTATATAGTCCTTACCCGTATCGTCATAGATGTAAATGCCTTCTCCCCGGACGGCTTTCGGATTGTTTGCCAGAAAGTTCCGGGGAATGTTCTTGCCTGTGCCCATGTGCTGATTCCTTACGTTAATGGGTTATTCGGAAAATTGGTCCGCCCAGGAGGGCAGGGCCGCTGATGTATCCTGGTTGTATACCTGGTTTTCGTCCCAGACCTTTTCAAGCGCTTCCAGCCGGGACAGGGTGTTCGGGCCGTCCAAAAAGGAAACGGCTGCCAGAATGGCGTTGAGGAAACTCACCACCGCCGTATTGGATTCAAAAAAGGAATCCACCCAGAAGGGAAGGGGAAATACATAGGTCCCCATCCGGGCCAGGGGTGATGTCCTGCTGTCAGTCAATGCAATAATGTCTGCACCTGCTTTGTGGAACTGCGACGTAATGTCGAGGGTTTGCCGGCAGTATCTTGGAAAGGTGATACTCACCAGAAGGGCATCCGGATTCAGCCCGGGGGTAATACGGCTCCACACCGTACCTGCATCCAGGCTGATAAGGTTTACCCGTTTTGCCAGAAACCCGAGATTTGTGGCAAAGTAATGGGCAGCCCCGTGGCAGGACCGCAGCCCCAATACCCAGATTTCATCGTGGTCGTGGATGGCGGAGACCGCTGCTTCAAACAGATCTGCGGGTATTTGTTCTGCCGTCTGGGCCAAATTGTCCCTGTCACTTTTCAAAACGGTTTTTAAAAAATCACCGGCACACCTGATATGACGGGGCCGTTTCCGGATTCGTGCCGGGACATTGAGGCGTGTTTTGATTTCCTGCCGGATATGTCTTTGAAGGTCAAGGTACCCTTTAAATCCCACATGCTGACTGAACCGGACGATGGTTGCATTGGACATGTCCAGTTTTTCTGCAAGTTCCGCACTGCTCATATAGGCGACGTTGTCCGGGTGCTGCATCAGGTAGTCCAGAATTTTTTCCTGGGCGGCGGTAAGCTTTGGCAACGGGGTGTTGGGAAAGCGGAAATCTTGGGTCAGCATAAATTAACTTCCTGTATTATCCTTGTATTGGCCGGAAGATAGCAAAAAAAAACTTGACTTGCAAGGGTCGTTACATTATTTTCTTGAAAAATTAACACGCATTACATTAGTGGCGCACACCATATCTAATCAGAGGATGAAACCGTGGAAAAACTAATCATTACCACTGCACTGACAGGGAACGTTCCCACCAAAAAAATGAACCCGAGCCTTCCGATCACCCCGGAGGAAATTGCACAGGATGTCCGGCGCTGTGCAGATGCAGGTGCTGCCCTGTTTCATGTTCATGCCAGGGATGCCGAAGAAAAACCCAGTCTGGACGGGGATATCTTTAAGGAAATTGTCCGCCAGATTAAAAAGACTTCCCCTGAGGTGATCATTCAGTTGTCCACCGGTGCCAGGGCCGGCAAAGATTGGGAAGACCGGGCATTTCCCGTGAGATTGCTCCCGGAGATGGGGTCGTTTACCACCGGTTCCAATAATCTTCCCGGAATCATTTATGAGAATTCCCCACAGTTCATTGAATTTCTGGCAAAGGTGTTCGGTGAAACCGGTGTTAAACCGGAAATCGAGGTATTTGAAACCGGTATGATTAACAATGCCGTTTTTCTTCAGAAAAAAGGTATTCTCCAGGGACCACTGCACTTTGACTTTGTCCTGGGGGCCCCGGGGTCCATGCCCGGAAGTGTTAAAAATCTCCTCTTTTTGTCCGAAAGCATCCCTGCCGACGCCACCTGGACCGTTGCCGGTATCGGCCGCCATGAAATCCCGCTGGCCACTACAGCCATCCTTCTCGGAGGTCATGTCCGCGTGGGACTGGAGGACAACCTCACCCTGCCGGATGGGTCTCCTGCCTCCAATGTCACCCTGGTGGAAACCATTGTCAGAATCGCCAAAGAACTGGGCAGGGACGTCGCCACACCTGAAGAAGCCCGGCAGATTCTGGGCCTGCCGCCAGAGAATAAAGACCGGATTCTCGAAATGATATAAGTCCTGATTTTCTAATTGCCCGAATCACCGGGTGTGAAAGCAGAGAAGACAATTACAATTGCCTTCTCTGCTTTTTTTGTGGCCAAACCACTGCCTTTGGTAAGCAGACCATTCTTTATAAAAAACTTGTAAAGACGAATACAACATCATAGAATTTCCGTACCCGACAAATGAGTTAAACACATCACAATTTGGCCCGGCATCGTCTTTAACCACCACTCTATTTGTTACGATGGCTGCCTGAAAGGAGCACGTACAATGATACGCCGAAATTTCATAATTATGGTCTGCATCGCAGTTTTCCTCTTTTCAACCGCTAGCGGCCACTGTGAAAAACCCAGTATTGCCTGGTTTCAATCGGATAAAATAACCGGTTTCTGGCCCATGGTTGAACGCTTTATTCTGGCCGCATCGGAGGATCTGGGGGTGGAGGTGCGTATCTATACTTACGGCGAAAATCCCATGTTAATCGTACCGAAGGTCGAAGCCGTTCTCTCGGATCCTGATTCTCCTCCGGACGCCATTTTATTTCACAATTTTAAAAAGAAAGGTAAGCAGGTGCTGCAGTTGAGCGAGAAATACAAGGTGCCTGCTTTTGTATTCAACGCAGGATTTGACGAGAGTGAAAATGTCGGCCGGCCAAGGGAGAAATACGCGTACTGGATCGGTCAGATGCTGCCGGATGACGAATATGCCGGATTTTTACTGGCCAAAAAGCTTATGGTTGCCACGAAAAAGCTGAACAAGCGGGGGAAGGACGGCAAATTTCATGTGGTGGCTCTGGAGGGAAACCGTGCCTCAGAAGCCTCTAATTTGCGGGTCAAAGGATTTAAAAGCGCATTAGAAAATGAGGAAGGATCGGAATTCGTCACCCATCAGTTTTTTCACTCAAAGTGGCGTGAGAAACTGGCCTTTGACGCTTTTAAACTCAGTCGCCTGAGATATCCGGAGGTATCCATGTTCTGGACGGCCAGCGACAGTATGGCCATCGGGGTGATCAAGGGTGCTGCCGATTCCGGCTGGGTCCCCGGCAGGGATTTTGTGACCGGAGGGGTTGATATTCTCCCCCAAAACCAGGATTATCTGAAATCCGGGCAGATGGCCGTCAGTGTAGGCGGGCATTACGTGGAAGGCGCCTGGGCGGTCATCGCCCTTTACGACTATTTGAAGGGCTACGATTTTAAAGAATTAGGGAGTACCATGTTTGCCACGAAAATGGGGCACCATGAAAGTGCGACCTTCACAAAATTCGGGGATCTGAGGCATCGGTTGAGCAAAGAAAATATAGGTAAGATTGATTTTACCAGGTTTTCACGGGCATATAACCCGGGCCTGACCGCTTATAACTTTGAATTTGAATCCCTGTTCGATTAACAACCATGAGCTTTCGCCCCCTGTTGAGTCTGCGGCATTCTGTCGCCACAAGGCTGCTGAGTTACGTGTTCTCCGTATACCTCTTGGTATCGGTAATCATCACCATAGTACACATGGTGTCTGAATACCGACGTGTGGAGGAAAATGTGATCCAGGATCTGATCATTTTTTACCGCTATGCCAATCCCACGGTCGCGGTCGCACTTTGGGAAGCGGACCGGGAGCAGATCGATTCAATTCTCAACGGCTTTGTGAAGAGCCCAACCATCACCGGCATAAAAATCAGTGATCTTTCGGGGGAGTTTGTACGAACCAACGGAAAAATCATAGAAGATGACAACACCCGGTCCTTTCCCCGGAAAACCGACAGCAATATCCTAATCAAAGCCAGGGACACTGAGCTTTTCGGTTTTCAGTTTCCCATTATCTATGCCGGGGAACAGGGAGACCACAATATCGGCAGTATCAGTCTTTATTCCAGTCCTGCAGTGATCTTTTCACGGGTTAAATCCAGCTACATTTTCATTGTTGTCAATGCAATTATAAAAACTATCGTCCTTTGGGTGATCTTTCTCTGGTTCAGCCGATTCCTGCTGCGCCGCCCCCTCGCCATCCTCACAAATGCAGCGGAAGATATTGATATGGAGAACCTTGAGAAGATTAGAATTAACACAGGTTCCAAATACAAGGATGAAATAAAAATTCTTGAAACGGCATTTAACCGCATGGTGGAAAAACTCCGAGACGCGAGGGATACAAATGCCAGAATCAAGGAAAAACAGAAATCAAGACTGGCAAAGCAGGTCAAAAAAAGAACCAGAGAGTTATCGGACAGCGAGGAACGTTACCGCCGTCTTGTGGAGCGGGCACCTTTTGGTATTGCCATCCATCAAACCGGTGACATTGTTTTCATCAACGGGGCCGGTAAGAAAATACTTGGGATGCCGGATGTTTCGACAGATGGGACGGCTGGGGAAGACCGCGCATATGTCACAGGGCTTTTAAATCAAATCATTCACAAACTCAACTTAGTTTCTGCAGATAAGGATCCCTTAGACCACCGGATTGAAGAACAGTTTACACGTTCTGACGGCAGCTCGGTGGATCTGTCAGTGGAGGGGATTGAATTTTCCTTTAAAGGAACGCCGGCCGTGCATGTGGTTTTTCAGGATATTA
>JAKSBB010000978.1 GCA_022361315.1 Desulfobacterales bacterium | reverse complement strand
GGCGGCGGAACTTGCCGTGGGGGACGGCACCTGCCTGTCCGCATCGGCCACCACCTCCAGCCCGGTCTCCCCCCCGCCCTTTATGGCCGGATTTGCCGAGATCGAGCTGGACACAGAAACCGGTCAGGTGTCCATGGTGGACTATGTGGGCGTGGTGGACTGCGGCACCCCCATCAACACCAACCTGGCCCGGATGCAGACCGAAGGGGGCATTGTCCAGGGCATCGGCATGGCCCTGTTCGAGGATATCACCTACAACCGCAGCGGCAGGATGATGAATTCAAGCTTCATGCAGTACAAGATCCCGTCCCGCAAGGACATCGGCGACATCCGGGTGGCGTTTGAGAGTTCCTATGAACCCACAGGGCCCTTTGGCGCCAAATCCATCGGGGAGGTGGTGATCAATACGCCGGCCCCGGCCATTGCCAATGCCATTGCCAACGCCTGTGGGGTTCGCCTCAGAACACTGCCCATGACGGCCGAAGATGTACTGACGGGTATCCATGGCCAATAGTGAAGCCCATGCCGCCGGCCCGGCACTGAAAGACCGGATCATCGGCATCAAAGGCGGCGGCGACCTGGCCACCGGTATTGCAGTCCGGCTTTTCCGGTCCGGGTTCACACGGATCTTCATCATGGAGATTCCCGAACCCACAACGATCCGGCGCCGGGTGGCCTTTGCCTCGGCCCTGTATGAGGGGGAATTTACCGTGGAAGGGATTACCGGGGCGGCCGTCCGCCATTCCGAAGATATCGCTACGGCCTGGGAAGAAAAAAAAATTGCCGTCCTGGCAGATCCCCGGTGGAAAACCCTGGCCCGCATCCGGCCCGATGTGCTTGTGGATGCAGTCATTGCTAAAAAGAACCTGGGTACTAAAATCAACGATGCCGGCCTGACCATTGCCCTGGGCCCCGGTTTCGCTGCGGGCAAAGATGCAGATGCGGTGATTGAAACCCGGCGGGGCCATGACCTGGGCAGGGTGATCCGGAACGGGGAAGCACAGCCCAATACCTCCCGGCCGGAACCGGTGAACGGATTTTCTTCCCAACGGCTGGTCCGGGCCCCGGGGGACGGCAGGTTCACCGCCGCCGCCCGGATCGGAGACCATGTCAATGCCGGAGAGACCCTGGGACATGTTAACGGCCTGCCGGTAAACGCTGGTATCACCGGGATCATACGGGGCCTGATCCGCGACGGACTGACAGTGGCTGCCGGAAAAAAGATAGGCGATATCGACCCCCGGGATGACGCCGGATACTGCCGGACCCTATCGGATAAGGCCAGGGCCTTAGGCGGTGCGGTACTGGAGGTGATCCTTGATCGATTCAACCGCTGATCTGACTGAAAATAAGATTCAGGACAAGGGCGTTGCCGGCATTATCCTCGCAGCAGGCAGGGCTTATCGCATGGGCCGGCTGAAACAACTGCTGCCCTTCCGGGGCAAACCCTTACTCGCCCACACCCTGGCCCATGGGGCTGCCGCAGGCTTTTCCCCCCTGATCCTTGTCCTGGGGTGCGGCCGGAAGCGCATTCAAGAGGCCCTGCCTGATCCTCCCGCGGAAATCGTCTTTAACCCGGCATGGGAATCCGGTATTGCCTCTTCCATTGCAGCCGGGATCGCCCACATAGAAAAGAAGGCACCTCCGGCGGCCGGAGCCTTTTTCCTTCTCGGGGACCAGCCCCTGGTAAGCACGGTACTTCTGGACACCCTCCTGGACCGGGCCCTTGAACATCCGGACCGCATCATCATTCCAACCTACCGGGGAAAACGGGGTAATCCGGTTTATTTCCCCCGGGCTTTTTTTGATTCCCTAAAAAAATTGTCCGGTGACAGGGGCGGCAGCCAGATCTTTCACCAATTTCCCGGGGCCATACTCGAAGTCCCGGCAACCGCAGAGGGCATTTGCCGGGACATTGATACCCCTGAAGACTATGACTCCTTATGCGGCCCGGAGGATTTATGAACTTGTCAGAGGTGCTTTCCCCCTATTCTCCCCGCATCGTCTCCGTGGTGGGGGGCGGCGGTAAAACCGGTTTCATCTTCACCCTGGCCCGGGAAGCAGCCGCCATGGGGAAATCTGTACTTGTGACCACCACCACGGCCATGTTCAACCCTTTTGAATTTGATACCGGTATTCCCCGGGAAGAAAAGCCCCATCCCTATCACCGGCTTTATACGGGGCCTGCGCAAGCCCTTGCGGAAAAAGCCTGCGGCCCCGGCAGGATTCTCGTGGCCGCAGCCGACCTGAACCAACAGAAAAAAAAACTCATCGGATATACGCCCGGTGCCCTGCAACCGGTATTCACCGCCGCTGAATTCGACCTCATATTGATTGAAGCGGACGGGGCCAGGATGCGCCCGGTAAAGGCTCCGGCTGGCCATGAACCCGTGGTGCCTGCAGAAACCGACACCCTTGTCGGATGTATCGGCCTGGATTGCCTGGGCCGGCCCGTTGCAGCGCCCTGGGTGCACCGGCCAAAGCTTTTGGCCAAAATCACTGGGACGCCAGAGGGAGCCCCGGTGACCGGAGATACCCTGGTACGGCTGGCCGCATCAAGCCAGGGGATTTTCAAGCCGGCCCACGGCCAGGCAACCGGCCACATGTCAAGGATTCTGGTGCTCAACAAGGCTGACACCGGTGACCTGCTCCGGCTGGGTAAAGATATCGCCGCATCCGTTGTAGGCGACGGATGGGCAGACCTGGTCATCATCACCTGCCTCAGGGATACCCCCACACCGGTAAAGGGATACATTCACAGTTGACCTGACGTTCCAGCCTGGTACAATACGATCATATCCTAAACATTATTTATTTTACGGGAGCAATGAATCAGATGAGGCAGGTGTTAAGCGACCCCAGTGCGCCCCCCCGGTCTGCCCGCCGGAACGCAGCCTCCGGCGCCCTGAAAATTCTCATTCCCCTGTATCTGACCTATCTTTCATTTGCCCTGAGCATATTTTTTGTCTTTATCCCCCAGCAGCACCGGCAACTGACCAACCAGAAAAAACAAGGGATTATCCAACTGACGGATTCAGCCATCAGCCTGCTGGCAGATTACGATACCAGAGTAAAAAAAGGAGAACT
>JAKSBB010000991.1 GCA_022361315.1 Desulfobacterales bacterium | reverse complement strand
GCGACTTCCAGTACGTCGGAGCCGGCGTCACGTTCGGCAACGCCGACGAGGTCGTCTGCTTCTTCCGCAAGAAGGACGCCGAGCTGTACAGCGTCATCTTCGGCGACCTATCCTCCGGCACACTCACCGGCGAAGAACTCAAGGTACTCCTCGGCGAGTAAACCGGAAACACACCGCAACACTCACAACAACACCTCCTACACGGGGGTGTTTTCTATTCGTTTGATTTTGAAAAAGTTCCGACCCGTCACGACCCCAGCGTCTCGCGGATCTTCTGTTGCACGACCTTCGGGTTCGCCTGGCCGCCGCTGGCCTTCATCACCGCGCCGATCAGTCGCCCGATCGCCGCCATCTTTCCGTTACGCACGTCGTCCGCCGCCTGCGGCTCAGCCTCGATCGCCGCCGCCACCCATTCGTCCAACGCCGAGTCGTCGCTCACCTGGATCAGCTTGTGCTCCTCGGCCAGCTTCGCCGGGTCGGCTTCGCCGTTGGCGCAACACATCCCGTACAGCTCGTCGGCGCCGTTGGAACTGATCTGGTTGTCACCGGCCATCCTCTCGATCGTCGCGATCTGCTCGGGCGTGATCCCAAGCTCACTGATCAACACACCCGCCTCGTTCGCACGCTTGGCCAGGTTGTTCAGCAGCACCGCCGCCGCACGCTTGGCCTCCACGCCCGACGCGATCACCGCCTCGTACAGCAGGCACACGTCCCGCTCCTCGGTCAGCGTCCGCGCCTGCACGATCGTCAGCCCGTATTCGTCCACGTAGCGCTGCTGACGCGCCAGCGGCAGCTGGGGAATCGTCGCCCTCAGCTCGTCCAGCCAGTCCTCGCTGACCTCCACCGGCACCAGGTCCGGATCGGGGAAATACCGGTAATCGTGCGCGTCTTCCTTCTCGCGCTGCAGCACGGTCACCAGCTTGTTGTCGTCCCACCCACGCGTCTGCTTCACGCCCGGCCCCATCACCTTCCCGTCGGCCAGCCACTGGCGCACCTGCCGCACGTGCTCGTGC
>JAKSBB010000894.1 GCA_022361315.1 Desulfobacterales bacterium | reverse complement strand
TTATTTCATGACTGATAGTAAAGAGGCGCTCCGGAGGATGGATTATGAGTTGTTTAAAGAGCTGGACCCGGATGCACTGCAAAAGAAATTTCTAAATGCACTGCTGAAAATCCAGAATGTAAAGCGGGGGTCCATCTGGATAAAAAAGGAGCTGACCTATGTGTGTATTGAAGCTGCCGGGGCAGAAAGCGAAAATATCAAAGGGGTGGTTCTGGAGGCAAGCCACCCATCCATTGTGGGCTGGGTCATTGAAAACGGGAAGATGACCATTGCGGAAACCGGCAGTGACCGCCGTCACAATAAAGAGGTGGAGGAGGATTTTGCGGTAAAAAGCAGTCAGATTCTCTGTTTCCCCTTGTTTTTCATGGAAAAAGAGGTGTACGGCGCTGTCCAGATTATCGATACAACCCCGGAGAAGAACCGGCTCAACCTGGATGCAGGCTATCTTGAACCCCTACAGAATCTTGTGGATATCTGTTCCATTGCCATGAGCAATGCCATGCTCTACTCGCTGGAGCGGGAACGTGCCACCCATCTGAAGTCCGCTCTGTCCAGGATGAAAAAGGAACACGCCATCATAGGACAGAGCGAGGAGTTCCATAAAAGCATGGAATTGGTCAGGAGTTATGCTGACACGGATTTTCACGTGCTGATCACCGGCGAGAGCGGCACGGGCAAGGAACTGGTGGCCGAGCAGCTCCACAAGGACAGCGGCCGGGCCAAGAAACCCTTCCTGGTTCAGAATTGTTCCGCCATCCCCGAAACCCTTCTGGAAAGTGAGCTGTTCGGATATAAAAAAGGGGCCTTTACCGGGGCCACCAGGGATAAGGCAGGGCTCTTTGAAGCAGCCGACGGCGGCACAGTCTTTCTTGATGAAATCGGGGATATGCCCATGAGCACCCAGGCCGGGCTGCTCAGGGTGCTTCAGAAAAATGAGATCAAACCCCTTGGCTCCACCCGGGTCAGGCACATTGATGTCCGGATCGTGGCCGCCACAAACAAGGACATCAAGCAGATGATCGTGGAAAACAAGTTCAGGCAGGATCTCTATTACCGCCTGTCCGTGCTCCCGGTGCACCTGCCGCCCCTGAGGGACAGGCGGGAGGATATTCCCCTGCTGGTCAAGCATTTCCTTGTTACCGAAGCCATGAAGGCGGATGCACCGGAGAAAAAGGTGGTGCCCGAAACCATGCAGCACCTGGTGGCCTATGCCTGGCCGGGAAACATCCGGGAGCTTGAGAACCTGATCCGTTACCTCATGGTCACCACCCCCGGCGAGTATATCCAGACCACGAACCTGCCCGATCATATCCGTGAACTGGATACAGGTCCTTCCGATACCCGGGCAGGTGAGACCAATTTGACCTCCGCGGCAGACAATGAATTCCTGGTTGACCTGTCAGGCATGAGCTGGCCTGCCATGGAAAAGGCCTATGTCAGGGCATTGATGAAAAAGTACAATTGGAACATCACCTGGGCGGCCCGGGCGTCGGGCATCAACCGGTCAACCTTTGCCTCCAGAATGCGGAAACTGGATATAAGAAGAAACCAGACTTAAGGATCGGCTCCAAAGTTACTTGATCTTTTGTTTTCAAAACCCCGGTTTTTAGGGGGTTTTGAAAACAATTTAGATCAAGTTGGTTTGTAACGATTCCTATAGCGGGTCTCAAAACTCTGTTCCGATTCAATGATTAATTGCAGTGCTTGCACAGCAAATAACGCATTATTCTTCAATACCCAAAAACAGGCGAAAATTAAAACAGCCGGCAGTGAAAAAACAGCCGGCTGTTTTAATTTAAAAGGATGACAACGCCATGGACAGGAAATAGCCGATGATCGTGGCGGTGCCGACGCCGATGACACCGGGAATCATGAAGCTGTGGTTCAGTACATACTTGCCGATGGCAGTGGTGCCTGTCCGGTCAAAGCTGATGGCGGCAAGATCGCTGGGGTAAAAGGGGAAAAAGAAATAGGCATAGCAGGCCGGCAATACCCCGATAAGTACTTCCGGCGGGATGTTCAGCAGGAATCCCAGGGGCAGCATTATGGTGAGGACGGCTGCCTGGCTCTTCAGGAAAACAGAGACAATGAACATGGCAAAGGCAAAGGACCAGGGCCATGCCTCCACCATCCCGCTGACAAGGCCGATGAGATAGTCCTTATGGGCGCCGATAATGGTGTCTGACAGCCAGGCAATGCCGAAAATGATGAGAACGGCAACCATGCCGGCGTTGAATACGTTGGAATGGGCGATATCTTTGGGGCTGACATTGGTGGCAAAGAGAATGACTGCCCCCACCGTGAGCATCATGAACTGAATGGCCACGGACATGCCCACCCCTTCCGGCAGGACACTTTTTGAAAACAGGGCCACCAGGATGACGCAGAGAATGCCGCCCAGAAAAATAAACAGCCCCTTATGGGCCTTGGGATCAATTTCCTTTTCCCGGCCCTCTTCCCCGTCACCGGCCACTTCCCTCGCGAATTCGGGGTCTTTCATCTTTTCCTGGAAAACCTTATCCTTATCCAGGTCCTTACCCCGCTTCAGGCTCCAGGTGGCAGCCACCAGCATCCCGGTCAGGGTGGCGGGAATCGTGATCTTTAATACATCCACCAGGCCGATGGCCAACTGGTTGTCCACGGCAGTGGCCATCACCACAGCCGCTGCCGCGGCAATGGGGCTGGCCGTGATACCCATCTGGGAGGCAATGGTGGAAACGGCCAGGGGACGCTCCGGCCGGATGCCCTGTTTATACGCCACATCGTAAATAACCGGCAGCAGGGGATACACCGAGTGGCCGGTACCCACAAGCACGGTGAGGCTGTAGGTGCACAATGGACCCAGGTAGACCACATACTGGGGATGGTTCCGCAATAGTTTTTCCGCATAGGCCACCAGGAGGTTCAGCCCGCCCGTGGCCTCCAGGGTGGCGGATGCAGCCACCACCGCAAGAATGATAAGCATGACACTGACCGGCGGTGATCCCGGAACAATACCGAATACAAATACCAGAATGGAGACACCAAAGCCTCCCAGAAGACCAAAGGCGATGCCGCCATAGCGGATGCCGATGAAGATGATGACCAATAATAAAAGCATATGAACCCAGAACATGAAATTTCTCCTAAAATTTAGAGTTAAGGGACCGCGCAAAAATAACTTCACCTGGTCTGTTTACAAAAATCCTTAAAACATTGGGTATTTTGCAAACAGAAGGAGAACTAATTCCTGCGCGATCCCTAAGGTGCTGCAAAATCATGGATGCTGAAACAATTGAAAACAACAGGTATATTTTTATGTGAATACCTGAACGGATGTCAATGGAAAAAGCAAGGGAAGCCAGAGCTCCTGCTTACTTATAAAACCCCCGGCAACCCGCAGGCGGTTTTTCAGGCCGGTTCTCCTGCCCCAGGGGCTGGTCGCAGATGTCTGCGGCATCTTTGGGCAGCCTGAAGCCTGCCATGTGGGCGATGGGAACGTGGATGGGACTGGTGATAAAGCGAAGGGTGGTTCCCACGACGCCGCCCGGCGAAATGCCGAGGCTGAAATCGGCGAACCGGCCCTTAATTCCGATGGGGGTGGCCAGGCTGAAAAAGGCCGGTTTTTTAGGGACCGGCGCAACTTTGAGACTCACCTCTTCTTTCCTGAAATCTGCCCATCCGCTTCCGCAGATCCGCATTCTTGAGGTGTCTATCACAAAGGTATCCGGGGTGAGGTAGCCGTCTTTCATGGACCAGCGGCCCACAAGGCATTCGATCTGGGACTGGTTCTTGTCAGATCTTGCCACAGCGGCCATTACAAGGTTTACAGCCCAGAGGTCAATGATGCCTGCCTTTATATTTTTGGGGCGGACTGAAAAATCCAGGTGGCCGTTTCCGTTGGCAAGGATCTCTTCAAGGGTTGACGCATTGGTTTCAAGGGCCATATCCAGGTTAAACCGGCCCCCCATATCAGAGTCCTTAGCCACCCTGTGAACCAGGTAACTGATGTCAAAGTTTTCTACTTTGGCCCTCAGCCAGGCATTGGATTTATCCGGGTCCGGTTTCAGGGACACGGCATAGCTGAGGCTGCCGCCGGGCAGATTGAGTGTCAGCGGATCAATGGTGATCCGTCCCTTTTCAAGGCGGGCATCAAGGCTGCCGCTGCCCAGCCGGTCTTTTCCTGACAATACCTGTTCTGCAGAGATCTTTGCGCGAAGTTCTATTTTTTTAAGGGTTTCCGGCGCCAGGAGATCGGCAGCGGTTTCCATGGCCGGCCTGTCCGGGTCATCAGGCTGTGCCGGTTCTGTCCCGGGGGCTTCTTCCTGATCTGTATCCCGGGCAGACCAGTTCTCAAAGATAAAATCGTCAATTTTAACCAGCGGGGATGTCAGTTGAAGGTCCACCTGCGGGATCCCCTGCCGCTCTATGGTCATCTGTCCGTTAAGCCGGCTTTCCGAAACCGATATGACCATCTCCCTTAACTCGACCCGGTCCCTGGTCAGGCTGAGAAGGCCGCTGACCCGGTAAGAGGGGACCGGGGGCAGGTCCAGCCGCAGCAGCCGGTTTAAGTTTTTCAGGTTTTTGCCCTGAACCCCGGCCCGCATTTCCAGGTGGCGTCCGGCCGGATTCAGGTCTGCATTCCCTTCCAGGCTGAATACCGCACCTGCTATTTCAGTGCGGAACTTTGTCCATGACCGGTTGTGATCAAGAAACTCCATCAGCGATCCCACCTGGACAGAAGCTGAAAAAGGGGTGTCAATGAGGCTGCCCTCCATCTCCAGCTCAAAGGGCTCTCCCTCCCGGGCCGACCCTTTGCACCAATTAACTTTAAAGGATACAGGTGCCTGGTTTCCGGTCCGGAAGCTGACCTCTATGTTTTTGAAATCCAGGTTTGACACCACCAGGCTGTCGGACGTCAGGGTTAAGGATTTCCACTCCCTTTTTGACGCCTTTTGACTGTCTTGCGGAGTATTATCTGCAGGGCCGGCAAAGGTCCAGTTTACAGCGTTGTCCTTTTCCTGCAGATAAAGCCCGAGACCGTTCACGCTGAAGTCATCCACATGGATTTTTAACCGGAAAAGGGGGAGAATGGCGACCTGAAGCCTTGCCGTGTCCATCCGTGAAAACGTGGTTTCGTCAAAGCCGGGGGGATTCCCGATACGAAGCCCTTTGATGGAGAAAACAGGGCGCAGGGAGGTTGACACACTGATGCTGTCATCAATGAATACCTGGCGTTCCAGGACCCTGGAGGCAATGGTTTCGATAACGTCCTTGCGGGAGGTCAGGTCAACGGGAACGCGTACAAAGGCCAGAAATGCCAGGCCCAGGGCGATAAAAGAGATCAGCCCCGCAATTATCCAAAGGCCCCTTCGAATGAGTTTGGTCATGATCAGCCCCTTACCCGGAGATATCCGGGTTTGATATCTGTTGCGGAATAAATCCACCATAGGCCGGGGGGCAGGGGGTTGTCAACAGCGGGGTTTTCGTGAGACCTTTCCGCACCGGCACCAATGCCCGGAAACTGTATCAGTCTCCGGGTGTGAAACTGATGCCGGGAATGCCTGTTACCAGGTGCCTGTGCAGGGGTCAGGCATTACGCCTGTGCCAGTCCACCACATCGGCATAGGGAATGTCACCGCCGAAGATATCCAGGGCAGAGCCTATGGTGAGGTCCACCCGGTTGTTTCCCAGGTTTTTAACCCGGTCCAGGTCTGAAAACCGGCTGGCGCCGCCCGCATAGGTGGCCGGGATCGGGGAGTGGGCTCCCAGAAGGGATACCAGTTCCGCCTGGATCCCCTGCATCTTGCCCTCCACATCCACCCCGTGGACCAGGAACTCATCACAGAACGAGGCCAGGTGTTCCAGGGTATCCGGGGTGACGGCAACATCGGTGAAGTTCTGCCACCGGTCCGTGACAATCCAGAACTGCCCGTCCCTGGATCTGCAGCTTAAATCCAGAACCAGCCGCTCCTTACCCACGGCCTTTACCAGGCGGGTAAGTTTTTCCATATCCATTTTTCCTTTGGAGAAGACATAGGAGGTTACAATCACATGTGAGGCCCCTGCATCCAGGAACCGGCCGGCATTGTCCGGGGTGATGCCGCCGCCTGCCTGGAGGCCGCCGGGATAGGCGCTGAGGGCGAATAAAGCCGCTTCTGTATTCCCCGGGCCCAGGGCAATGACATGGCCGCCGGTGAGCTGGTCCTTTTGATACATAAGGGCAAACTGGGCCGGTGATTCCGGGCTTTCAAAATTGGTAACGGTGTTGTCCTGGTCCGTGTCCCGCAAAGTGGAGCCGACAATCTGGACGACTTTACCGTTGCGCAGGTCTATGCAGGGTCTGAACTTCATTATTTTTTTTCCTCTTTGATCTGAATTTTTTTAAGCTGTTCAATGTTCAGGCTCTCTATGGCCTCAATGATCTCTTTGATTTTTTTGTCCAGCATAAGCTGGGGGATATCGATTTCCTTTCCGGCACCCAGGTTTGCCAGCCTGATGGCGATCTGTCTTAAAAAAGAAAAATTATCCAGAAACGCGGTGTAATCCGCCGGCACAATTTTAAGGGACCGGAAGGTGATGCCCCTGGGGGATTTATGGATCATCCCGTGAATCCCCGCTATCTCCTCCCAGGGGAGAAAGGTTTTTCCATATATAAAGTTAGTATAAAAGAAGATGCCCTTTTCATCCACCACCAGTGAGGGGCCTCCCTTCAGTATGCGGAAGATCTGTTTGACTGTTGCCACTGCCAGCAGGATTATCACCAGGGTCAGCATGTGGCCGGTAACAGGGGTTGAGGGCGAAAAATAGCCGGGCCGGGCCATGAAATAACAGAGAAAGCCGGTCAGGACTGCCAGGAGCAGTATCATCCAGCTGAGCTGTTTTCCGGGCGGGTTGGCAATCATTTCAAACCTGTCCCGGGAGTGTCCAGGTCCTTGAAAAAATCGTTCATGATCTTTGTCAGGCCCCGGTTGATCCCGGCTATGTATGCTTCGGGGCTTGGTTCGGACAGGGGAAAGGTTGCCGTGTAGGTTTTATGGGCCACCGGCTTAAAGGTGCCGTCCTGGTTTTTATCCAATACCATGCGGATGGTCACCGTGGCCTTCAGCTCTTCCTTATCCCGGATATCCCCGTAAAGCTCAATGACTTTTCCCCAGAGCCGGTATTGGATCTCCTCCATTGAATTGGGGGAAACAGGCGAAAACAGGGGCGATGCATAGAGGTTCTCCATGATAAGATCGGTGATCATCCGGGCAGGCGGGACCACGTAGTTGTGGTAATAGTCCGAGCCGAACCGGTTGTTGTTGTCCCTGTACATAAACGGGCTGCCTTCAAACTCGGGCGCAATACCGAACCGTTTGACCAGCAGTGCTTTGCCGGTTTTCTGATCCTGGAATCCGGCCATCGCGGGAGAGGCTTCCAGACGGAACATGGTCTTTTCCTGGTACTCGTTCCTGATGCCGGAGCAGGAGGAAACCACGGCCAGGAGCCCGGCTGCCAGGGTGAACAACTTCAGGTATCTAATCATTTTGTTTCAGTCTCTCCTCTATACGTTCCGGTGTGTTCATCTCAGGCGGGCGTTCCAGAAGAAGGCGGCCCGGGTACTGGCGCAGCTCCAGGGTAAGCTGGTTCAGGTTTTCCGAGGTATGTTCGAAATTTTCTATGGCCTTGCTGATCGTGTCCGAATTCATCCAGACCATTTTTTCCAGCATCTTTGAGGTCTGTTCCAGGCTTTTAAGGGTGGTCTCCATTCTGGCGGCAAGGATATCCAGTTTCGGGCTGAAATCCGTTTCAAAATCTTCAGCCGCAAGGGCGACGTTGTTTGACGCGTTTTCAATGTTTTCCAGGGTAACGGCAACCGGGGACCTGGCATCCCTGATCATTGTTTTCAGTTCTGCAAAAGAATCCCCTGCATCTGTCATGATCTTGTTCAGGTTTTCAGATTCCATGAACGCGGCGATTTTCTGATTGGTCTGGCGCAGCTCCTTGAGCAGGCCTGTTGACTGGTCTGAAATCGTCTGCATATCAAGTGCGGTGGCCTTTTCGTTCAAGGCTTTGACAAGGCCTGCCAGGTTGCGGCCGATACCGCCTACGTTCAGCTCCGCAAGGTTGTCCAGGGTCTGGTTGATGGCATCCCCGATGCGTTTAATGCTGCTCTTTCTTGAGGGGACGTACAGGTTCACGGGCTGCCAGGTAATGTCCAGGTCAGATCCCTTGCCCTCGTAGTCGGTCTCCAGGTAGGCAGCTCCGGTGAGGCCCTTGAATGCCATGAAAACAGTCAGACCGTCATCAATGGCCTTTTTAAACCGGATGGCGGCATCTTTCCCGGTCTGGCCCACATAGCAGTCTTCGGAAAGCGCAAAGGTGACCAGGACGTAACCGGAAGGCACCCCATACACCTTGGTCGGGGTGGTAATGGATTTTACCGTGCCTATTTTTACCCCCTTGTATTTGACTTCGGAACCGATATCCAGGCCCTGGACCGATTCGTCGAAACAAGTTTCTGCAAGGGTTTCCGTTTTAAAAAATTTACCCGCCCCAAAGGCGATGAGCATGGCAGCGGTCAGGCCAAAGGCCAGGATGACAAAAAGGCCGAGTTTAAAGAAATTTGCTTTCTGGGTCATGGGTTGCTTCCCGGTTCCGGATTGCGGTTGAAAAAATTATAAACATATGGATTGGATTGATCGTCTTTCAGGTCATCAGGCTGTCCCTGGGCAATAATGCCTTTGGCCTCCTTGCCCAGCATAATGGTGCGGTCTGCAATACTGAGGATGCTCTCCAGCTCATGGGTGACAATCACAAAGGTGATGCCCAGGGAGGCGGCAAGCTCAAGGATCAGGTTATCCAGTCCGGCCGAGGTCAGGGGGTCCAGTCCGGCAGACGGCTCATCCAGAAAGAGGATGGCTGGGTCCAGGGCCATGGCCCGAGCAATGGCCGCCCGCTTTTTCATTCCCCCGCTCAGTTCGTCAGGCAGGAGGTTCACCCCGTGGCCCAGGTGGACAAGGTCAAGCTTGACCCGGGCGATTTCCTCTATGGCATCATCAGGCAGATCCGTGTACTCTTTCAGGGGCAGCATAATATTTTCAAGCACGGTCATGGAGCCGAACAGGGCCCCGTTCTGGAATGCCACCCCAATGGACCGCAGCATCCGGTTCCGGGTCTTGCCCGTGGCCGACACCATATCCTCGCCGTTGATAAGCACCTGGCCCGATATCGGGGGCACAAGGCCGATCATATGTTTCAGCACAGTGCTTTTGCCGCAGCCCGATCCCCCCAGGATGACAAAGACCTCTCCCCTGTGGATGTCAAAGCTGATATCCTCCATAATGGCAACCTTGTTATATCCGGCGTAGAGGTGCCTGACCCGGATAATGCTCTTTTTATGATTTTCTTTTCTCATACGCCAAGATAGTAATAGACAACGGAAAATATACCGTCAAACACGGCAATTAAAATAATGGACGACACCACGGCACGGGTGGTGGAATCTCCCACTGCCGACGGCCCCCTCAGCGTCTGGTAGCCCCGGATACAGCCGGTGGCTGCAATGAGAAGCCCGAAAACAAAGCATTTGACCAGGCCCCCGGTCAGGTCCTGCCAGGTCACAAAACCCGCCACCTGGTTGTAATAGGTAATCAGGGGATACCCAAAGGATATAATCACCACTGCCCCGCCCAGTATCCCCACAAGGTTGGCAAAGATCGTCAGGAGCGGGGTGATCAGGGTGGCGGCAATAATCCTCGGAACAATAAGAAATTTCACCGGATCCATCCCCATCACGGTCAGGGCATCAATCTCCTCATTGATTTTCATGGTGCCGATTTCCGCGGCAAAGGCCGAGGCCGACCTGCCCGCCAGGACAATGGCGGTCATCAGCGGCCCCAGTTCCCGGACCATGGCTATCCCGATAAGATTGGCCACATAGATCTCCGCCCCGAACATTTTCATGGGAATGGCCGCCTGGAACGCCATGACCAGGCCCACGATAAAGGAGATCAGGGCTACAATGGGCAACGCATTCACCCCGGCCCGCTCCGCCACCATCCAGGTGTCGGCCCAGCGGATGCTGCCCGGGTTTTTAATGCTTGAAATCATTGCCCATGTGATTTCACCCACAAAGGTGATAAAGGTCTTTATATCTGCCAGTGTCAGGGCCAGGTCTTTCCCGGTATTCTCCACAAAGGAAAGGCCCGGCGTCGCCTCCCGGGCCTCACTGCCGGACTTGGCTGCCAGTTCCAGCAGTGGAAGAAACTCATCTTTAAGCCCCTTGATTCCGGCCTCAGGTATATCAGCCTCCCCGGTCAGCCGCCTGAGATAAGAGATAAAGGTGGCCCCGGCAAGATCCAGGTAATCAACCCGGCTCAGGTCAAAGCGCACCGGCCTGCCGCCTGCCTTTTTCACGGCATTCACAGCCTGATCCCAGACAGGGGATATACCCCGGGCATCCAGCCGGCCTGAAAATATCAGGCCCAGGGTCCGGTCATCGGCATCCACGCTTAAAGTCGGCAAGCTGTCACTCATTCATTCTCTCTTAAGTTCAGTTTCAGTATCCCTATGGCTGCTGTCCAGGCGAAAGTCAGATCATTTTTACCGGGAATCATAATTAAGGTTTCGATTTAAACACATATGAGCCGGGGAATCAAGCCAGCCGAGGCTCCATAGCAGTTTACTCCCCCGTCACACCTGCTCGTCTACGTTCCAGGGCCAAGAATCACAAGGCACGGTTCCGGTGCCCTGCTCATGGGCAGCAGGCTGGTCACCAACAATTGCGGCCTTAAGAGAACACCAGATTCCGGGTATGCGAAGCACACCTTTGATGCGAATAAATATAATATTCCGGAGTTTATTATTTTGCCGGATAACGGCCCGGGCAATAACCCGGCAGGCACAGGGCAGGGGCATCGGCTAAACCCCGGCGGTCGTCCTGACCGCCGGTGAGCGGCGAGATGCAGATTCCAGTCCATGAAATCTCACATCCCGCACGCCGCCTCAGCCTCCTCCCCTGCACCTGCCTGGAAACCGCAGTTTGCAAAGGAAATTATGCCGGTTACCGATCATACGACTATACAATCATAGGTTCCATCCCACGGCCTATAGCTATATAGAATTCTCCCGATGTAAATGTATTTGACCTATTTCAGAACTTCTTCAAATCCGTGTCTCAATTTTTGTAGCCGAATTAAAACATCCTCGAAATCATACCTGTGGTTCATTATATCCACTGTCAGCCTGAAGTCTGAATCTTCTGATGTTTCGTTCCTTAAAATTTGGATTATTTTTGCTCTCGTGTCAGTATTGCAGATTTTTGCCATATCCTGCCCCAAAAGTCTAATACTTGCCATCTCATCGTCGAGGCCTTCAGACACCAAAAGTTCTTGATTTTCGATAAATATTCGATCAATGACATGCGTGTGTTTATAATTGAGTAGGAAAAAATACATGTCCTGGGCATCTTTGGGGCGGCTTGAACCAGCATCATCCCATGATATCAGTTTCATGAAAGCCATTCCCGGGATTGTAGGGACTTTAATTTCAACATCTGGATTTTTAGCAACAATGATCTTCGTCGCATATTTATATGCGTCTTCAAACCCAGAAACACTCATCACTATTTCATGCTCTGGCGGCCAGGAAATAGTATTATCTTTATCAGAGACGTTGCCAAAAGGAAGAATGTCAATAATCGTCTCACCATTATTCGCACAGCGAAATCAATATCCATAGTCATTCTGGGCGCTTTGATACCATGCAAAAATTCTAACACAAAGTCCCTTGCCGAAGCTCCGATGAGAAAAAACGGTATTCCAAGCTTGTCCAAGGTTTTATTTAGTTGCCGAATTGCTTTTTGATGCTCAGGATCGACTTTATGTGAAATGTCCATGGATATATTTGTCATAGAACAACTTCGCAGTTTCAAGATTTCTCTGGTTATTAAATTCTAAAAGATCAGCATATATCAAAATTGGGTGCACAGTTTCTTCGTTCCGGTAATAC
>JAKSBB010001175.1 GCA_022361315.1 Desulfobacterales bacterium | reverse complement strand
TTCAAATCGGTATTATTCAGATCAGGGGGAAATGGCACATAACGGCCCTGCCCGGTGCAACCTCCCTGAATTCAGGAAACTGATTCCGGCAGACGTCCCGGCAATCCGGACACCTGGAGTGAAACTCGCACCCGGAAGGCCGGTTCATCAGGCTGGGCACATCTCCGGTCAACGGCACCCGGGGGCGTTCGATATCCGGGTCAGGGACGGGATTGGCCGCCAGAAGCGCACGGGTATAGGGATGGGCAGGGGCATTGAATATCTCTTCGGTATCACCGATCTCCACAAACCTGCCGAGATACATGATGGCCATACGCTCGGAGACGTGTCGGATAACGGCAAGGTTATGGGTGATGGCCAATACGGATACCCCTTTTTTCTCCTGGACTTCCCCCAGCAGATTGAGGATGTCTCCCTGGATGGAAACGTCCAGGCCAGCGGTGGGTTCGTCTGCAATAATCAGTTTCGGGGAAAGGGCCAGTGATCTTGCCAGGCCAACCCGGCGGGCCTGCCCCCCGGAAAGCTGGTGGGGGTAGCGGTCGCCGAACTGGGGTGGCAACCCCACCATACCTAGCAGTTCCTCAATCTTGGCCGCCTTGTCATCCACCGGAATACCGTGGATATAAAAGGGCTGGAGCAGAATACTGCGGATTTTAAGCCGTGGGCTCAGGCACCCCACAGGGTCCTGGAACATCATGGTCATTTCCCTGCGGTGGGGTTTATAGGCTTTTTCAGACAGCCCGGTGAGGTCCGAACCGTTGAAACCGATGTTCCCCTCCGAGGCAGGAACCAAACCGATGAGTGCCCGTCCCAGGGTGGTCTTTCCTGAGCCGGATTCCCCCACCAGCCCGAAGGTTTCACCGGGGTTGATATCAAAGGACACCCCGGATACCGCATCAATAAACGCCGGTGCATCGGGGTTTAAGAAAGCGGAGAGCATATCCCGCACCCGGAAACGAACCTTAAGATCTTTGACGGTTAACAGATCAGACATGTTTCCCTCCTTCTTCCCACAGCAGATGGCAGGCAGCCCGATGTCCGGCATCAAGTGCCGTCATCCCCGGCGCTTCCGACGCGCAGTTCGCCAGACGTTCCGGACACCGGTCATGGAAGATACAGCCTTGGGGCAACCGGATCAGATCCGGGATTTCCCCCTGGATGGTGGGCAGATTCTTGGATTTTTCCCGGATATTGGCGGGATCACAGGCCAGCAGCCGCCGGGTATAGGGGTGGGCCGGCCGTTTAAAAATGTCCTGCACACTGCCCTGTTCAAGGATTTCACCGGCATACATCACCACCACCTCATGGCAGAGTTCGGCGATCATCCCCAGATGATGGCTGACGCAGATAATGGAGCAGCCCATCTCCTCCTGAAGTTCCCGCAGCAGATGAACGATCTGTGCCTCTAATGTCACGTCCAGGGCCGTGGTGGGTTCGTCTGCGATGATCAGTGAAGGATCGGACAGCAGGGCCATGGCAATACAGATCCGCTGCCGCATCCCGCCGGAAAACTCGTGGGGATACTGGCCCAGCCGGGTCTCCGGGTCGGGGATACCCACCCTGGCAAGCATATCGGCG
>JAKSBB010000679.1 GCA_022361315.1 Desulfobacterales bacterium | reverse complement strand
CTCAATGACGTAGGAATCCAGCTGTTCCTTGATCTGTTTGGGCACCATGAATTCCTTAACCCCTTCAGTCTCGGCAGCCTGTTCTTTTTCCTCATCCTCAATGATCTCACTGCAAAGCTTGATGCATTCATTGCAGATATAAACACTTGGCCCGGCTATCAGCTTTTTGACCTCTTTTTGATTTTTCCCGCAAAAAGAGCAGAAGAACTGATCGTTGGTATCATCTTTTTTGGCCATAACTTACGACTCCTTTGAAGCCTCCTCGTCCTCTTGTTCCAACTCGCTGCGGTCTGCGACCACCCGGTCGACAATACCGTATTCCAGGGCTTCGGCCCCGGACATGAAAAAATCACGGTCCGTATCCCGGGCCACTTTTTCAATATCCTGACCGGTATGATCGGACAGAATCTCGTTCAACCTGTCCTTCATTCTCAGGATCTCATTGGCCTGAATCTTAATGTCCGTTGCCTGCCCCTGGGCCCCGCCCAACGGCTGATGAATCATTATCCTGGAATTGGGAAGGGCAAAGCGCTTACCCTTTGTTCCGGCCGTGAGGAGCAGCGCCCCCATACTGGCGGCCTGACCGATGCAGACCGTTGCCACGTCCGGTTTAATATACTGGATGGTATCGTATATCGCCATACCGGCCGTCACAACCCCGCCAGGGGAATTAATGTAAAAACTAATATCCTTTTCAGGATCTTCTGATTCCAAAAACAGAAGCTGGGCAACAATGAGGTTTGCAATTTCATTGTCAATGGCGGATCCTAAAAAGATGATCCGGTCCTTCAACAACCGTGAATAGATATCGTAAGCACGTTCTCCCCTGTTGCTCTGTTCAACAACCATTGGAATAAGAGGCACGATTCAACTCCTTGTCATTATCTATGGTATCTTCCGCGCCCGACGGAATCTTTGAATTAGTTCGGGTGATTACTCTTCGGCGGCGCCGTCAGCGGCTTCCTCTTCTGCATCAGGAGCGTCAGTCTTGGGCTCAACCTCGGTGACTTTGCCTTTTTCTATTATAAGGTCAACGGCCTTTTTTTCAAGCTGGGTGTGTTTGAAATATTCAAGTTGACGGGGATCCATATTGAAATAGTTTTTCACGGCATCTTTGGAGGCGTTCATGGCCTGGGCCATTTCCTCAAAGCTTTCATCCATTTCCTCTTCGGTCATGTCCAGCTTTTCCTGGTCAATCAGCTTGTCCAGAATCAGATGACGCCGGGCCTGTTTTTCAGCCACATCACGGTATTTGACCTTCATCTCTTCTTTGTCAAGACCGACCTCTTCGAGGGTCTTGTTGTTCTGGGAGAAGGCCTGTTCGGTTTCTGCAATAATACCGTTCAGTTCCGCCTCAACCATGGCTTCGGGAAGTTCGAATTCCATATTGCCCAGCAGTTCCTGAAAGATCTGTTCGCTCAACTCGTGTTTCACCCGCTGATCAATTCCCTTTTCCAGATTTTCCCGGATGGAATCCTTTACCTCATCAAGGGTCTCAAACTTACCCAGGTCTTTTACCAGGTCATCATTGGCTTCGGGAAGCACCTCTTCCTGGATCTCTTTGAGGGCCACTTTATAAAGTACGGTTTTCCCCTTCAGATTTTCATCATAATAATCATCTGCATAAGGGACTTCGATTTCAAGGTCCTGAACCGGAATGGCACCGATCAGTTTTTCAGAGAACTCTTTGGGCAGCGCCCCCTGATTAATCCCCATCACATAGTTTTCAACCTTGGGGGTGGCATCAAAGGCTTCACCGTTCAGAAACCCTTCATAGTCGATCAGAACAAAATCATCGTCTTTAACGGGACGTGCTTCGGTGACTGTTTCTTTTCTTGCCATGGTCTTCCGGATCATGTGGATCTGGCTTTCGATCTCGTCCTCGGAAACCTCATACTTGGTTTTTTCGAGTTCAAGGCCTTCATAGGCAATATCTTCCAGTTCAGGCTTCACCTCAACGGTGACGTCAAAGGCATAGTCCGCATCAGGCTGAAGTTCGGGGGGATCCATTTGGGGGCTGCCAACGATATTGAGTTTATGCTCCTGAATGGCTTCCACAAATACGTCCTGGATCAGACGGGGTCCACATCGGCATGAACATCGGCGGAAAAACGGTTCTCAAGGACTTTTCTGGGGATTTTACCCTTTCTGAACCCTTTGATATCAGCGTTCTTCTTCAGCTCATTGTAGGCCTTGTTCAGTTCTTTTGCGACTTTTTCTTTGGGAATTTCAAAGGAGAGCACCTTTTTGACACTGCTCTGATCTTGGATTTTTACCTGCATGATTCTGTCCTGTTGTATTCAATTAAATTAGTGTCTTAAATAAACACTGCTTCAAAAAATTAAAAAAATATGCCATAACTATTCAATTGTATGGCATAAACACTTTACACAAAGTCTACTAAAATAACGCTTCTATATAAAGGTGTCAAGCACATTGCCCAAAGAATTCATCCAGGTATTCCTGGCCATTGCCTTTCTTTTCCTGACCGCCCCCGTTACCGGTCACAGCACGACAATCATCACCGGCCAGCCGCGCGTTGTTCTTGACCCGGGACATGACGGCCGGGACAGCGGCATAACGTCTCCGTCAGGGATTAAAGAACATATTATCACTTTAGAACTGGCAGCACAGATTGCAGCGGAACTGGATGATACTGCCCAGGTCAGCATCACACACAGCGAGGATAACGCCCTGACCATCCCGGAAAGAACAGCCCTTGCCAATCAGACCCGTGCCAATCTATTCATCACCCTCCACACCCACGACCACACACAGGGTGAAAGCTATATTTTTTTCCGGGAAAAGTCTGGAACAACAACGGGGATAACCAGCGAGACGATGGCCGGGTCAAAGCAACTGGCTGAATTGACCGCTGCCCGTCTAAGGGCAGAGACTGATATGAAACCACACGTGCGGCCAGCCCCGGTTGCAGGTCTCGAGGGGTTATTGATGCCCGGCATCCTGGTTGAAGCCTTCTCCCTCAACCGGGTACCGGAGCAGCCCGGGAAACGATCGGAATTCCTGGCACCGTTTGCCCGGGCTGTTGCCGCAGCCGTCATGGCCTATTTTGAAACCCCGCCGGCGGATCCGGCGGGATCTGTGGAGTAAGCTATCAGGCGCCGGCTTTGCCGGTCTTGTATCGGATCAGATAAACCAGCGGACCAAACGAACCCATGGTCAGGGTGAACAACACCCAGGGCCAGGGATTGCGTCCGGAGGATGTTGCGTCCCGCCACATCCAGACGAGGAACAACCCAAGCGCAATGACCAGATCAAAGAAGACCTGAAACTCCCCCCAATTCATAAAATTATAAACCAAAAGATTCCACAACCCATCGTTTACCAACGCCAGCGCAGTGACGATTGCCAATACAACACAGGTGGTGACCAATAACATGCGTTTCATAAGACTCTCCTTTTTTGTATCCGGGTACGATTTCCCAGTGCTTACCTGCAAGGTAATTGAATCCGTTAACGACCGGTGATATCCTACCATTGCAGTTAAATAAGTCTATTACCTGGGAGGTAAGATCCGTGATTCAATTGATAAAAAATGAAAAAGAATCTTTTGGAGATTTGTTACGCGCCTTTCGTAAAAAGCACAGAATCAGCCAAATGGATCTCGCACTGGATATCGATATTTCATCCAAGCACCTGAGCTTTGTTGAAACAGGCAAGTCCAACCCCAGCCGGAACCTTGTTTTAAAAATAGCAGACAATTTAAAGCTGCCCTTCAGGCAGCGGAATGCCTTTTTACTCTCAGCCGGTTATGCCCCTGCCTTTGAAGAACTATCCTTTGACGGGCACCGAATGGGCGTGGTCCGGGACGCATTGGAACGCCTGCTGGAAAATCACAATCCCTATCCCGCATTTGTGGTCAACACGAATTACAATATTTTAATGAAGAATACGGGGTACGACCATTTTGTAAAATTCTACGCAGGAGAAGCGGCCCTGAAAAAATACAACAATGCCATCCGTATCTTTTTTGCAGAAGACGGCCTGAAACCATCTGTAAAGGACTGGCCTGCGGTCGCACACTTTTTAATCCTGCGATTGGGAGAAGAAGTTGCCTCGACCCAAGACCCGAAATTAGCAGAATTATACCATGAGTTCTCCCAGAGAAAAGAATTTCAGACCTCCATTGATTTCCAGATGGACATGAACTTTCCCCTCATGCGTTTAACCCTGGAAAAAGAGTCAACCCAGGCGAGTTTTTTTACCACCATCGCCACGCTGGGAACCCCGCTTGACATGACAACCCAGGAAATCCGTATTGAACTCCTGTTTCCTTCGGATGAAGAGACCAAAGGATTGTTTCCCCTTGAATAGCTGAGCCACGAATTAGACATCTCGATTAATTTCAAACAGATAATAAAACGAATCCTATATTCCTATAAGCCCCCGGAAACACAACACCAACCCCTCAGCGTCATCCAATATTTCACTTGATCTTAATCCTTTTATTTGATAAAAGAGGCCTTCTTTGTTCGGGGCGTAGCGCAGTCTGGTAGCGCGCCTGCTTTGGGAGCAGGATGTCGGGAGTTCAAATCTCTCCGCCCCGACCAAGAGATCTAATGCGTTTGAGAGAGCTGATTTCGTACGAAATCAGCTTTTTTTGTTTATAATATGGTGAGGGACAGCCCGGCCCAAAAAAACCGATTGTAATG
>JAKSBB010000084.1 GCA_022361315.1 Desulfobacterales bacterium | reverse complement strand
CCAAACAATGTGTCAAAAAAGACAAAAACAAATGCTCCTCATGGATCCCGCCATTGATTCTGTACAAAGCCGGGAGTTGAAAATCATCATCGGGGTCATTAATGAAAACCCTACCATTTGTGAGTGGGTTCTGCAAGATCTGTAAAAGGGCAGAGGTCGCCCCGTAAAAAGGCAGCCAATGGTATCTGTCTGGATCAAATCCTGTGGTTTACCATTGTTAACCTGCTTTTGGGCTAAAATTGTACGGGTGTGGAATGCTAATTATTATGGAGAAATTATCCTTTCACCGGAATCGCAGCCTTTTTTCCGCCAAGATAGGTTTTAACAACCCTGATATTTGAAATCTTTTCCGGATCGGATGTCAGCGGATCATCGGACAACAGGATAAAATCTGCCCGTTTTCCGGGTTCCAGGCTGCCGGTTTCATTCTCTTTCCCCAATACCCGGGCGGCGTTGATGGTGTGCATGGCAAGGGCTGCTTCCACTGGAATGGCTTCACCCGGCTGGAGGCTTTCACCTGAGGCGGAGGTGCGGGTGACGGCCCGTTGAATGGCAAGAAGCGGATCAAAGGAGGAAACGGGCCAGTCCGAGCTGCCGGCCACGCAGATGCCGGATGCAATGAGTGTTTTTAAGGGCATCACCAGAAATCCGGGGAGGGGCGGGACATTTTCCGCTCCCAGAAAGTCAAGAAAGGCGGGTTGGGTGACCACGGCCATCTGCCCGGATTTAATACGGGGGATGAGATCCGGCGTAAGGAAAAGGGCGTGCTCTATTCTCGGAGGCGGAGAATCGGGGTGGCCTTTTCCTGCGGTGTGCATCAGGGTGAGGGCCTGGTCCACGGCCGCATTGCCTATGGCGTGGAAGGCCAGGGTGTAACCGGAGGCAACGGCCCGGCGGATACAGTCCTGGCCCAGGGTATCATCCACCATGGCGACACCAAAGCGGACCCCGTGGCCGTCGGGCTGGCCCGGGCTGCGAAGCAGAAGGCGAAAAGGGGCGAAGCTGCGGGACTCAATGGCCCGGGCTGCAGTCCCGATGCCGGATTTAACTGCCTGGGCCGGGGTGAGGCGAACCGATGCACGGTCAGCACCGTCAAGGAAAATTTTAAGGGGGCCTAGGGTCAGGCGGGGATCATTGGGGCGGGTGGGCGGTTGCCCGGCCCTGTCTCCGGGAAGGCCGAAGAAATTGGTGTCGTCGCAGGGAAAGGCCGTAACAGGAATTGAGAGGGTGCCGTCGGCAAAGGCAGATTCGTAAAATTCCAGGGTGGGACAGGAGACGGCAGGATCTCCCACGGCGGTGATGCCAGCCTTGAACAGGTCTGCCTGGCATGCTTTCAGCCGTGCTTTGATCTGTGTTTCCCTGTTGATCAGCATGCTGTGCTTAACGGCGGTGGCCACCCGGCCCATGGCCATTTCCACAAGGCCGCCGGTGGGCTGTCCTGTCCGGTCCCTGACTATTTCTCCGGCGTGGGGCTGGGGCGTGTCCGGACCGATGCCCAGAAGCGCCAGTGCGGCGGAGTTCACCACACATTCGTGCATGGAGTAATGGAATACGGCGGTGGGTCTGTCCGGGCAGGCGCGGTCCAGGTGGGCCCGGGTGGGGGGCATGTGGCCGGGCAGGGCGGCGGGATCGTAACCCTGGCCGAAAATCCATTCGTCATCGGGGTGCCGGGCGGCCTGTGCGGCAAGGGCCTCTATCATGGTGGGAAGGTCGGGGGTTGCTGCCGGGGAACAGTCCAATGCCCCCCGGAACAGGGCGCCGTCAAAAAAATGGATGTGGGGATCAATAAAGCCGGGCAGGACCGTTCTGCCTTCCCCGTCGATTTCCTCCATGGGACCGAACCTGCGGATCAGATCGGCTTTTTCACCCAGACCTAATATGGTGGTGCTTTCCCACGCCATGGATGCGGGGACGGTACGCAGGGAATCCATGGTACGGATGGTGACGTTATGAATGAGCTTCCGGGTCATGTGGCCTCACTGTGTGATATCTTTTTACATGCATGAACCAGTCCTGATATCAGGGTCTCGGTTTCTGTGTCAGTGAGCGTCAGGGCGGGGCGCAGAAGGACAGTTCCCCGGGCGAACCTTGCACAAGCGGCGTAGATCTTCTCCGCTGCCGCTCCCCCAAGAAAACACTCTGCCGCCGCTGGGTCCGTGAACCTGATGCCCAGCAGCAGGCCCCAACCTGAAACACTGGCGATCTCCGGAAGATTATCTACCTGTGTCTGCAGGGCGTCAAGGATTTTATTGCCCTGGATCAGTGCATTTTCCCAGGGGGTGTCCCGGTCATAAATATCCAGCGCAGCCATGGCCGTCCGGCAGCCCACATCATGGCCACCGAAGGTGCACAGGTGGATGAGGGGGTGCTCATCAAAGAAGATTTTGACTTCCGGGGTGAAGGCAATACCGGTCATGGGAAACATCCCCCCGGTCACCGCTTCGCCGAAGACCATAATATCCGGTTTGATACCGAAAGCATCGCCGGCAAATTTACTGCCAGTCCGGCCGAAACCGGTCTGGGTCTCATCGGTGATGAGCAATGTGCCGGTGTGATCACAACGACGGCGCAATGCGTCCAGCCAGTCCGGATTTGCCTTTCTTAATCCGGACTCTGTCTGAACAGGTTCAAGGATAACTGCAGCGCAGGAGGTGTCGACTCTGCTCAGATCTTCCGGTGCGTTGAAACCAATGACACCGGTATCCGGAATGAGACGGCCAAAGCGGTTGCGGGCGGCCAGATCCGACAGGCTGAGTGCAAATCCTGTGTCACCGTAGTACCCCCGGTCAACGGTGAGAAGGCGGGACCTGCCGGTTCTGCCCCGGGCTAGCTTGCAGGCCGCATCCATGGCCTCGCCCCGGACCACAGTGAAGAGAAAGCAGGACAGGGGTGGGGGCATGAACTGTGAGAGCCGCTTGGCCAGACGTGCTTTTTCTTCGGATACGGTCACAAAGTTACCCTGATCGGTTTCCTGGGCGGCCCGGACCAGGGCCGCTCTGATTTCGGGATGATTCCGGCCCAGGGTGAACATGGAAGCGCCGGTGACGCAGTCCAGAATTTTGTCCCCGTTATGGGTGGTGAGGAACGCTCCCCGGGCACCGGTTTCAACAAAACCCGAGGTCATCGCTGTATCCACCTCCGCCCGGGAAAAGACACGGGCGGCGGCATCGGTGAGGTCTTTCATATTGAGTGTTGGGGATATTTGGGTATTCATGGGAATCTCCTTTTCTGATCAACGCGGGATTTCAAACCAGCGCAGAATATTGTTGACAGCCACCAGAAAAGACTGGTTGTTCAGCAGGCGTCTGCCCGCGGGAAACACTGTAACCGGTGACAGCAGGCGCAGGTATAACCGCATGAGGCGGATGGCCTTTTCAACGGTAACGATGGCGTGGTCAATCTCATCTGCGGAAGCCGTAAGCGGAAGTTGGAAGCGCATGACCTGGGGGGCATTGCCGGAGTATACGGCAAACATACCGTTGCGGGCCAGGCAATCGGCCATGAGAACGCCCATGTATTCTTCCCCGTATTCGATGCCGATCATCATACCGCGGCCCCGCACTTCCCGGATGATGGCCGGATACTTGTCCTGAAGCGCTTCCAACCCCCGGATCATACGCTTTCCCATGGCAGCCGCATTTTCACAGACGTTGTTCTCTGTCAGGTAGTCCAGCACGGCAGAGGACACCTGGCAGCCCAGAGGTGTTCCGCCCCCTGAGGAGCGGTGAAAGCCCGGGTTGGCTTCCCTGAAATCCGTTAGCAAGGGGATGTCCCGGTGAACCACGGCAGCGTTGGGGTAAACGCCGCCCCCAATGGATTTGGCAAGCACCATCAAATCCGGTACTACCCCTGAGTGTTCGGATGCCCAGAGCCGGCCGGTGCGCCCGAAACCGGTCTGAATTTCATCAAAGATCAGCAGGGTGCCGTGGGTGTCGCAGAGTTCTCGAAGGCCTGCGAGGTAATTATCGTTCGCCACATGGATGCCACCTTCCCCCTGAATCGGTTCAAGAATTATGGCTGCTGTTTGATCGTCTATCAGGCGGGCCAGGGCTTCCAGATCGCCAAAGGGCGCCAGGGGGAAGCCGGGTATCAAGGGCTGAAACAGGTCTTTGTAATAGTCCTTTCCGTTGGCGGACAGGCTAAATCCCGAGTGGCCGTGATAGGCCTTTTCCATAGAAATGATTTTCTCCCTTCCGGTGGCGCCCCGGGCGAGTTTGAGTGCTGCCTCAATGGCATCCGCACCACTGCCGGCGAATACCACCCGGTTCAGATCCCCGGGGCAGGCAGCGGCAAGTTTTATTGCAAATGCTGTTCTGGCGGGGGAAAGAAGATCCGGAGAACCCATATCTATATCCTCAAGTCCGTCTGTCAACGCACGGATGATGCCGTGGTTACCCCGCCCCACGTTGAAACATCCGGCAGATGAGAACCCGTCTATAAACCGCCGGCCGGATACTGCTTCTCTGAATCCTGTTCCCTTACGTTTTTGTTCGAGAATATCCAGATGTCCGGCCGCAAGATACCGGATTTGTCCCCGGGAGATATGGGTACTGAAATCCTTGAAAATAAGGTGGCGTTCTGATCGGTACATGAATCCTCCATAGATTGAGAATTTATATTAGTTAGTCGACTAACATAAAAGTATGTGGCGGGTCAAATCATTTTTTGACGGGTCTCCGGAGGGAGGGGCGAAACCGGGGAACCGTATCAAATTGTGATTGGGAAGGATTTGTGTTACTAAGCCTGGACACATGGCAGACGCCAGGATACGCGGACAACATTTAGGAAAAGGATTCATCATGTCCCGGAAGCCCGTTCAAAAGGAAAGGCGCAGGCAGATTATGGAAGCATTGCATCGGTGCCTGCTGGTCAAACCCTTTGACAAGACCTCAATCAAGGATATCGCCGCTGAAGCCGGAATCAATCATGGTATGCTTCACTACTATTTCAAAAGCAAGGACGATATTCTCATCCACTATATTGAGTTCATCATTGAGAAGTACAAATCCATGTTTGATCAATGGCTGGCAGAGCGCGACAGGACGGATGAAACACCTGAATTATTCGTAACGGCCTGTTTTGATATCATGTATCATCGCATTACACTGAATCGGGATATTTCCAGGATTTTTATCGAGATCTGGGAAATTTCCACCTATAACCCCCAGGTGCGGGAAAAATTACGGGCGGCTTACGAGAATTGGATTTCTACCCTCTCCGGGGTGGTCGAGCAACACATGGCGGACAGGGCGTCAGCCCGGCTGATCAGTGCGGGTCTGGTGGCATTTCTCGAGGGTCTGTCCATGCTTTCCGTTATTTACGAAGGTGGCGAATTTCCCCTTGAGACCCTGCTGGCGAAGGCAAAGGGGTTGATTTCAGAAATGCTGGCACAAAAGGGGCACACCAGTGCTTGACAGATGGGGGGAGAGCATGGACAATGGGGCACCCGATGGATGTGAACCTGCAACCCGATCTATACAGGAGGCTTGTGTTATGAAGAATATCGCCAGTTTTATCGTTATTGCGCTGCTCATGGGAACCGTTGCCATCGCTGTGGGAGAACTGTTCTTCAGATAGGGACATGGCTTTAAAAATCGTATAAGATCGCTTTATACAGGTATTCGCGTATTGAAAAAAGGGCCGTATTCTGATACCTCTGATCCTATACCTGACAAGTGAATCTATATCTGGCCGCAGGCAGAAACCTGCGGGGTGCGGGATGATGTCCCGGGCAAAACCAAAGGTCTGTTATCATGAATGAATCGGGCGAAGCGTATATCGAGCTTGAGCATGAAAACCAGCTTCTGAAAGAGACGGTTACTGCACTCAGGGAGCGGCTGGAACAATTGGCCCTGAGTAAGGAACAAGCGGTTCAGGATGCCGTGTCTGAACGGGATAAAGAAATCCAGTTGCTCAAGGAAACCATCGCCGCACTCAGGGATGAGCTGGAAAAGAAAAACCAGGAGAATCAGCAGGCCGTTCAGGACAATGCAATGGCATACAGGGATGAGATTCATCAACTCCGGGAGATGATCCAGGCCATGAGGCAAAAACTCGAACAACACGCATGGAAATAGGATGCACTGCCATGGAAACCAATGATGTAGAAAACACCGCCGCGGAAAAGCAAGCAGATGACGGACATCTCACCAAAAATGAACGCCATCGATTGAAGCGGGCCGAGATGCTTCTGGCCATCTCCCGGGATATGGCAAAGCTTGAAAGTCTGGATGAGATCCTTCAGCACCTGATGGAAGTGACCGCCAAGGAAGTGGATGCCCAGCGGTGTACCATATTTCTCAACGATGCCGAAACCAATGAGCTTTATGCCCGGGTGGCCATGGGCAGTTTCGCCCAGCGGATCCGTATGGTAAACACAAAAGGTATCGCCGGCACTGTCTTTCAGGAGGGCAGGGGGGTCATTATTCATGATGCCTATGCAGATGAACGCTTCAACCGCTCCATTGACGATCAGACCGGATTTAAGACCCGATCCATTCTCTGTGCCCCCATCCGCACAGGGAGAGGAAAGGTGATTGGTGTGATCCAGGCACTGAACAAGGTGCACCACGATTTCACGGACAAAGACATGCGCACCCTTGAAGCCATGTGCCTTCAGGCGGCTGTTACCCTTCAGGATGCCCAGGTCATTGAAAAGATGAAGATCTCCAGGGAAAAGGAGATGGGGTTTCTGGACATGGTGGCGGATATCACTTCGGAGATCGAGCTGGGGACCCTGCTGAGGAAAGTCATGGGCGAGGCCACCAAGATGCTCCACGCCGAGCGGTCCACCCTGTTCCTCAACGATGAAAAGACCAGTGAACTCTGGTCCGAGGTGGGGGAGGGAATTGAAACCACCCAGATCCGCTTCCCCAACCACATGGGCATTGCAGGGGCTGTGTTTACCACAGGCAAAACCATCAATATTCCCTACGCCTATGCCGACCTGCGCTTTAACCCGGCCTTTGATAAACAGACCGGATTTTTCACCCGCTCTATTCTCTGTGTACCGGTGGTGAACAAGGACGGGAAAATTATCGGTGTGACCCAGGTGCTTAACCGTAAAGGCGGGGCCTTTACCGATGAAGATGAATCCCGTCTGCGGGCGTTTACCGCCCAGATTTCCATTGCCCTTGAAAATGCCAATCTCTTCGCCGATGTCCAGAATATGAAGAATTACAACGAGAGCATGCTGGAAAGTATGTCCAACGGTGTAATTACCCTGGACGAAGAGGGCACCATCATGACCTGCAACGCCGCCGGATATAAAATCTTCAAGGTGGACGACACCGACATCATTAAGAAAAAGGCGGATGAGTTTTTTAACGGGGATAACAACTGGCTTCTGGAACAATTGCAGAAGACCGGAGAATCCGGCAGCCAGATGATCACCATGGACGCGGAACTCAAATTCTCTGAGCACGAGGTGTCGGCCAATGTCAACAGCCTTCCCCTGCGCAGCGGTGAGGGCAAGAATTTGGGCACCATGATCGTTGTGGAAGACATCAGCACGGAGAAGCGGATGAAATCCACCATGTCCAGATACATGGACCCCGGACTGGCCGACCGGCTCCTCACCGGGGAAAACCAGGATATCCTGGGTGGCAGAAGTATGGAAGCCACCATTCTCTTTTCTGATATCCGGGGATTTACCACCATCACCGAAACCCATGGCGCTCAGGATACCGTCAGTCTGCTGAACGAATACTTCACTATTATGGTGGACTGCATCAAACAGGAAAACGGGATGCTGGATAAATTTATCGGTGATGCCATTATGGCGGGCTTTGGTATTCCCATTCCCGGTGACAATGACGAAGATGCTGCCGTCCGGGCCGCCATTTCCATGATCACGGAACTGGACAAGTGGAACGTGGAGCGTGAAGCCGTGGGCAAAATGCGGCTGGATATGGGCATCGGCCTGAATACCGATATGGTGGTCTCCGGTAATATCGGGTCCCCCAAGCGGATGGACTTTACCGTTATCGGGGACGGGGTTAACCTGGCCGCCCGCCTGGAGTCGGCCTGCAAGCAGTATTACGCCCGGATTTTGATTTCGGAATACACCAAAGCCAAGCTGCGGGGCACTTACCGCATCCGGGATAT
>JAKSBB010000636.1 GCA_022361315.1 Desulfobacterales bacterium | reverse complement strand
TTTGCCCCACCATATTTTCTGCCGGAAGTCCTGTCAAGGGCGATTTGGGGGTGGGGTGTGAAAAAGACTGCCCGCAGCGCCTTGGGTCTGCGGGCAGGAAGTGAAATGAAAACGCGGTGATCAACGCGGATTAAAATCTGTACTGGACACCGATACCGCCGTAGTAGATTTCCTTGTCATAGGTGACATCGGTCCCGGTGGCACTTTCGTAATCCGTATCAGCCTGGTAAAAATAGCCCGTCCCGGAAAGCGTCAGCATAAGGCGCTGGGTCATCTTGTACTTCACCCCCATTGCGAAGGCATGGCAATCCAGTGGGGGGCTCATTTTTTCGATAATGCCGAAATCCTCCGGGTGGATACCGATACCGATGTACATGTAGCCGGTTGTGAGAGACCATTTTTCATTGACGTCGTATTGGAGTCCTAAGGCCAGGTCGTAGGAGTTCTCATCCGTATTGTGGTTCTGGCTGCCCCAGTCCGCATCTTTCTCAAAGTAATACGTGAAAGAGGGGTTGACGGTCAGTTTGGGAATGGCTCTCCATTCAAGGCCGAGAGCAAGTACGGCCGGCAGGTCCCGGGCAGCATCCTCACCGTCTATCCGGCCGTTGTCGTACAATATGTTTTCACCAACAGTGCCTTTACTGGAATCATCAACCTCAGTCTCCCAGTCTAATTTTACTTTTGTTTCATATCTGATACCGATGTTGAGTGTTTCGCTGGGTCGGATATTCAGGCCTAAAACACCGCCGAAACCCTTCGCCTCTTGATCATATTTCCCTACAACATTTACCACGTCTGCATCAGGTTCCGTATAGGTACCGTGAATATCCACTTCCTTGTCCGTGATGACATACCGGACCCCTGCTGCAACCGAGAATATATTGTTGATTTTGTATGCGGTACCTGTGGTGAAGGTGTATGCAAAGCTCTTGGCATAAGCATATTCATCGGAAAAGGTGCCGCCGGCATCAAGAAATTCAGTGGGGTTGGGGGTGTTGGCGGCGCTGCCGTTTTGATAACGTCCGCCCCGGGCTGCAAGACCGATATCGTTAGTGATGATGTTCCCGTCCTCATATTCGGTTTCACCGCCGCCGCCGTTGATGGTAAACGCCCCGAACAGCGCCCAGTTGTTTTTCTTGTACACACTGAAAACTGTAGGGGTAACCAGGAACGCCGTCGCTGTCTTGGTCTCATCATTATAGGTGTGATCATAGTCAAGGTTGAACGGCTGTGCATTGACGTCCAGAAAAAAGCCGTCTTGAAGGTGTGTAAGGCCCGCCGGGTTATAGGCGGCGATATCCGCTCCGTCCGTGGCGGCGTTCCTGCTCAGGCTTCCGCCATAGGCCGCTGAAAAGTTCTGTTTGTTGTCCACACCGCCTGCAAACACCGGGGTTGAGAGCCCTGTTACGATGATCAGCACACACCAGAGTTTTAGCCAGTTTTTCATCTTCCCTCCTTGCGATCAGTGGTTCGTCCTTCATTGATGGTTCAGGGCGTAAGCCCTTTTGCCGACACTATATTTCCCCGGTTGCCGGAGCAGTCCGGGAGACCTTGCGGAGACGGTTTGGAAACGCTGTTTCAAATTATCAAACAGAAATATGTTTTGTTTGAATGATTGTCAAGTAAAAAAATTACAATTAGCTAATATATTCCTCTTAATTGGATGAAACAGATGTCAATTGTGAAATTGTGAGGGTTACAAAGTCAGGGGGATATTTGCGCAGAGTGCGCGGGGAATGTGGAATGAATCAGAGGGATTCCGGGGTGAACGCCACCACCTCATCGATGGACAAGGTGTCGCAAAAGAGCATCACCAGACGATCTAAACCTAAAGCAATACCTGCCGCATCGGGCATTTGTTTTAAATCTGTCAGAAATTTATGGGGCAGGGGCAGGGGGGACTGACCGCGTTCAGCACGCCGGCTGTTTTCCTTTTCGAAACGTTGCTTCTGGACGGCAGCATCCGTCAGTTCGGTAAATCCATTGGCAAGTTCCAGGCCTGCCACGTATAGTTCGAAGCGTTGGGCCACCTCCGTGTTCGTCGGATGGAGTTTGGCCAGTGAGGCCAGGGGGGCGGGGTAATCATGCAATATGCAGGGGCGATTTAATCCCAGATGGGGTTCAATTTTGAAACTTAAGATCTCATCGAACCGGTCTGCTGAAAGGGCTGACTCAGCAGTGGTATCCGTATACCGGGCAAATGCCTCTGCCACAGTGAGTCGTTCAAAAGGACTTGCTAAAGATATGTCTTTGCCCTGGAAACTTAGACAGTCTCCGATATTCAGACCGTCGGCAATGTGCCGGAGCAGGCCTTCACACTGATCCATGAGGTCCATATAGGTATGGCTTTTGCCATACCACTCCAGAAGGGTGAGTTCCGGCAGGTGGCGGCCGCCTCGTTCGTCTTTTCTGAAGCACTTGCAGATCTGGAAGAGTTTCTCCGCCCCCATGGACAGGAGGCGTTTCATACACAACTCCGGGGAGGCCTGGAGAAATTGTCCCTCGGCAGTCACTGGATCAATATGGGCTTCCGGGATGATGGCAGGGCAGCGGATCGGCGTCTCCACTTCCAGATAGCCGTTACCAATGAAAAAATCCCTTGTCAACTGAATCACAAGGGATCTGGTTCTAAGGTTGCTCAGGAGGGCGTGGGCTGTCACAGCAGTACTACGCCTTCCTGAAGGTTATTCTTTGATTTCATAACTGTCCTTGGGCCTGTCCTGAAGATAGACCCGGTGAAACTTGCCCGTGTCTGCCCGGTCGTAAAACTCGTATGCTTTTTCCTTACAGGCATCGCAGGAGTTGATGGGGATATGAACCCCTAAGACATGCCGGCCCGGCGTGGCCTTGGAGTCCAGCTGGAAGCTGCCGCCGCAGTCCCGGCAGACCCGGATTTTTTCTTTCTGGCGTTCAAAAATATTATCCGTATCGTAGAAAATTTCCCTGTGCCGTACCAGGATATCTCCCGGGGTACCGGCCTTTTCCCGCATTTCTTCTCGCTGGGCCCAGAATGTGTTAACCTGATCTACAGTCTTCTTGATTTTGTCCGTGATGCTCACCGATTGTTTCAGACGCTCCGGGTTATAATCCGGTTCTACAACACCTGCGTAATCCAGTCCGGCCATGGCCAGGATGATTCCCAGGTTGACATAGGGAAGTGCGCCTTCAATGGCATAGCCGCCTTCCAGAACCGCAATGTCGGGTTTGAGCAGGGACGTGAGCTGGGCATATCCCTGGGCGGAGAAATTCATGTTGGTGAGCGGGTCTGTATAGTGGTTGTCCTGCCCGGCGGAGTTAACGATAAGATCCGGTTTAAATTCTTCCAGTACCGGCAGTACGCAGTTCCGGATGACGTAAAGGTATCCTTCGGTGGAGGTGCCCGGGGGCAGCGGGATGTTCAGGTTGGAACCCTTGGCATTGGGCCCGCCAAGTTCTCCGGTAAAGCCTGTGCCCGGGTACATGGTTCTGCCGTCCTGGTGAAGGGAGATGAACAGCACGTCAGGGTCATGCCAGAAAATATCGTCTGTACCGTCACCGTGGTGGCAGTCCGTATCCACAATGGCGATGCGTTTTACCCCGTACTGGGACCGGATATACTCCACCATCACTGCCTCAATGTTGATGTGGCAGAACCCTCTGCCGCCGTGGGACATACGCATGGAGTGGTGGCCCGGGGGGCGGACCAGGGCAAATCCGTTCTTCACTTCTTTTTGCAACACGGCATCGGCAATGGCTTTGGCGCCGCCGGCCGAGATGAGGTGGGATTCCGTGGTGACGGAACGTTCATCCGGAACACAGAAATGGGTTCTACGAATATCATCGTCGGTGACCAGTTCCGGTTTGTACTCCACGATAAAAAAAAAAAAAAAAACCCCTTCCTCTGTAACCTGGGCCTGGGTGTAGAGCAGGCGCT
>JAKSBB010000538.1 GCA_022361315.1 Desulfobacterales bacterium | reverse complement strand
GCTGACATATGAAAACAGGGCATCATGGGGGGCATTGTCAATGAGTAAGATATCATCGGAAATGGGGGTGCGTTTCAGTCCCCCCCAGCCTGTGGCAAGGATAGCCCTGATCCCGGCATCCCGGATCCCCCGGACAATCTCCCCGGTCAGTTTTTCGGGATGCCGCGTGGTCATGGAACCAAACCCGATATATACCGGTTTCTCTCCGGCAGCGATGAAATCAAGAAACGCCTCATCCGGCTGCCAGCTTTCCCCTTCCTCCAGAAACCAGTATCCGGTGGTGTGGATGATCCGCTCCGGGGCCGACGGGTATTTGAGAACAGACGGGGACACGGCGCAGAGTCTCAGGACCTCTGATTTACCATCCCCGTCAATGGGCATAAGCGCAGGGCTGTTACCGAGTCCCAGCGCGCCCCGCCGCCATCGATTGATCATTTTAAGAAAAATGATGCGGGACAGGCTCACCATACCGTAGGACAATTTGTTGAGCACAGGCCCATAATTTCCCTTGAATGGAAAAAACGGGAAGGCCGTGGTGGGAAAAAGCGGGAACAGTGCGGGACAAACCAGCCGGGCTCCTGTGGCTTCCGCCACATCAATGGCGGCAGCGGCCTTGGGATGATAGATGAGAACATCGGCATCCCGCCCATATTTCCAGGAGATATCCAGGGTTTTCTGCATGCTCGGGACAATGATCTGCTTCCAGATTTTCATTATGGAAAACAGGTTGCCTGCCAATACCTTTTTGCCCTCGGTGGTTTGCAGAAAAGCCTCCATATCAATCCCGATGGAACAGCTTTCAATGCCGTGTGACGCCACCCAGGAACAAAAATTCTCCGGGCAGGCCATCAGCACCTGATGTCCCTTTGCCTGCAACGCCTTTCCCAGGGCAATATAGGGCTGGACATCCCCTCTTGTACCGCTTGTCAGTATTGATATTTTGATGGTCGTATCCTTGATTCGTCAGTTGCAAGTCCAGATAAAACGCGTAACTATCTTCGGCCATATTGTTTACCCATTATCCTATATCAAAACAGCATGCTGAAAACCAGTTGGAATAGATTGCTGCACCGGTACCTTATTCCTTCAAGAGTTGACCATCCGAACAATACGACATATTTTTTTAGTATGAATCAGATCCCCCCCAAACAGACGAAAAAACAAAGCGAAATTCAAACCCTGGATCTCGCCGAAATGATCATAAAGCGGAGTCCGTCGGTCCTGTTCCGGCGTTTGGCAGCAGAGGATCCCAAACATCGTAAGATGGTGTATATTTCACCCAACATCTCGCAGTTCGGATATGATGCCGAAGATTTTATCAATGGAAAAATGATGTTCAGGGAGATCATTTACAAAGGAGATTCGGACAGGACCCTGCAGGAAATCAAGGAGAACGTTGAAAGAGAGAAAGACAAATATACGCAGATCTACCGCATAATAACGAAATCCGGAGAAGTCCGCTGGGTCGAGGATCAAACCTCCGTTTACGAGGATACTGACACCGGGATTCGGTATCACCAGGGCATTGTAACCGATATTAATGACCGCATGGTGGCCGAAGAAAGACTCATGAGGGAGCAGGACAAAGTACGGAAGGCCTATCAACTGGTTTCCAAGTACGTACCTGCCCAGATCGCTGACACCATACGCCAGGGGCAGGTTGACCTGGTTTGGAAACACCATAGAAAAAAGCTGACGCTCTTTTTTTCCGACATAAAAAATTTCACCATGATAACCGATTCCCTGGAGCCCGAGGATATGGGGAAGGTGTTAAATGAATACCTGACCGAAATGAATATCATCATCAATCAATTCGGCGGCACCCTGGCCCAATTAATCGGGGATGGCATGTACGTCATTTTCGGTGCCCCTCAACAGACAAACGATAGGGACCACGCCCTGAGATGTCTCAGGATGGCAGTTGCCATGCAGTTGAAAATGCAGGCATTGAATAAAAAATGGTTTAACTCGGGAATTGATGAGGATTTCAAAATCAGATGCGGAATCAATACCGGAATGGCAACCGTCGGAGGATATGGATCTTCGGACCGGAAAGAGTTTACCGCAATGGGGATGCAGGTCAATATAGCGGCCCGCCTCGAAAGCGCCTGTACTCCAGGACGAATCCTGATGAGTCATACCACATGGGCACTTGTTCGCAATGAGTTCCAGGGCACCCCACTTGGCCAGATAGAGGTGAAAGGGTATCATCGACCGGTAAGTGTATATGAGATTGACCCTTCTCATCCTGAATCGCAATGTCCGGACAGCGGTTGGACCGTTGGATGAAGAAAACACGTTGATTTTCAGCAAAAGAGATGCAAATGATCGGAGACGAAAGTGCATCAGAAGTGATCCGGAATTGAAAGAAACCGAAGAATCCCCCCAAGACCGATACAATGAGATCTTTACAATAGGTAAAAATTCCTGTAAATTGCCTCTTCTTCGCTTTGACTTCGTTCAAAAGCGTTAAGAAAGACACAAAAACGATAAAACACTGGAACAAACACATGTCAGCCGTATTTGGAATTGATTTCGGAACCTCGAATTCCGCCCTGGCCGTTGCCCGCCAGGGACAGGTGGAGATGCTCAACCTGGATCCGGAAAACCCCATTTCAAATTCGTTGAAGTCCATCCTCTACTTTCTCAAGGAGGACGGGGAAACCCGGTCCTTTGTGGGATATGAAGGGGTGGCCCAATATATTGCCAACGGCGCAGATGGCCGCTACATGCAGTCCATCAAGTCTTTTCTGCCTGATACGGGATTTGACAAGACCCAGGTCTACGGGACCACCTATACCCTGGAAGAACTGATTGCCGTGTTTCTGAAGACCATGAAAGAACGCGGGGAAGCTGTGGTTGGCGAGACTGTTGACCATGTGGTGCTGGGACGCCCGGTAATTTTCTCAGAAGACCCGGAACGGGAAAAAGCAGCCCAGGACAGGCTCCAACGGGCGGCTGAACTGGCAGGGTTCAAGGAGATCTCCTTTCAGCTGGAACCCATCGCCGCCGCCCTTGCCTATGAACAAAGTTTGCCGGAAGGCAAAGAGGAAATTGTTCTCGTGGGGGATTTCGGTGCAGGTTCCTCCGATTTCACCATCCACCGGGCAGGAAAAAGCCATGGGGAAAAGAAACGGGATGCGGATATCATCGCCTCCGGCGGCGTATACATCGGTGGTGACAACTTCGACGGCAGGATCATGCGGGAACGGATCGCCTCCCACTACGGGAAGGACGTCACCGTAAAATCCATGTTCAGTGACAATGAAACCGGTCTTTCCCCCCTGGTCATCCGGCGGCTGATGCAGTGGCATAAGATCCCTCAGCTCCGCCTGCCGAGAACCCTGAAGAATATTAAGGAACTCAAGGTCAACGCCGGTTTCAACGATAAAAAACTGCTGGAAAACCTGGAAAACCTTATCCACAACAATTACGGCTACCTGTTGTTCAGGGCCATTGAATCGGCCAAGTGCGATTTGTCCGGCCGGGACTCCACCCGGGTCCTGTTCCGGGATTACGGCATGGCCATTGAAGAGACCATTCTAAGAGACGAATTCCAGGACATGATCCGGGACGAAGCCGCACGGATTGACACCTGTATTGACAACACCCTGAAAGATGCCGGTCTGCACCCGGCCGATATTGACGTGGTATTCCTCACCGGCGGATCCTCCTATATCCCCCTGATCCGCTCCCTGTTTGAAACCCGAATCGGAGCGGAGAAAATCCGGACCGCAGACGCTTTTACCAGCGTGGCATACGGTCTCGGACTCTACGGAAATTTTCTGCAACAATAGACCTGCCACAGCATTACCACCGGCAATCCCGGCCACCCGAATAATTTTTCGGCAAATGAATCGGCCAGGACGTCATGCCGTGTTGCTTTCCTGTTGAGATAAGACCCCAGATAAAAGAATAAACGATCATGTCACCGGAACAAAAATCCATTAAATATGCCCGGATTGGAATTATCCTGGGTCTGCTGTCAGGCTTCCTCTGGAGTCTTGACGGCCTGATGGTGGAATATGCGCAGGGATTCCCCCCTTTTGATATGACGGCTTCCGGAAGCCTTTTCATCCTCATCGCCGCTGTCTGTGCCGGGCTCCACGATATATTCGCCGCCCTTTTTGTCACGCTTTACAACCACAGGGCCGGACGTCTCAAAGAAGTGGGGCGCAGCCTGGTGAGCCGGCCCGGACGATCCGTCATCATGGGCAGCCTTATCGGGGCGGTCTGCGGCATGGGGGCTTACATGGCCGCCCTGCAACTGGCGCCGTCCGCCTATGTGATGCCCATTACCGCCCTTTATCCGGGTGTGGCCGTAATCCTGGCTGTGATCTTTTTAAAGGAAAGGGTCAAGCCGCTGGCTGTGGCCGGCATCCTCATCTGTATTACCGGTGCCGTGGTAATCGGCTATGCCCCCCCGGAGACCGGAGAGACCGGAACCGGTACCATATTCACCCTGGGCATCATTTTCGCCATCGTCGCCACCATAGGATGGGGTGCTGAAGGGGTATTTGTCACCTCAGGCATGGATTTCATCGAGCCGGATGCCGCCCTGAACATCAGATACCTGGTTTCCTCCCTGTTTTTTATGGGCTTTGTTCTGGCGAGCCCCCTGTTTCTGGACCTGCCGGACGGGGTTTCCGTTACCGGTATTCTGAAACAACTGGCAACCAGCCGGGGCACCCTGGTGATGGCAGCCACCGGAACCGTAGGCGGTATGACCTTCGTGGCCTGGTACCGCTCCATGAACATGACCGGCGTCAGCCGGGCCATGGCACTGAATATTTCCTACGCCCTGTGGGCCGTGCTCCTGAGCGTCTTCTTTACGGACCTGAAACTCACCCCCGGCCTTGTCACCGGGGCGCTGTGCATCTTCATGGGCTCTCTGTTTGTGATCGGGAATCCCAAAGATATGCTCACCTTAAGAGATATTGATTAGTTGTATAGAAACACGAAGGAACACCAATGAAACACCCCATGCGTCTCGCCATTGCCGCCTGCTTTCTCAACGGTGATGTCAAACCCCTTGAAAAAGTGGTGGAGGAACTCAAACCCACCTATGAAACCGACCGTACCTTTTCCAGGGAAAAAATTGAGGATAACATTATTGCGCTCAAGGCTGTCGGTATATTGAAACCCGCCCAGGAATTCGACAATTCCCAGGCCTATGTCATTTCAAACTACGGCCGTGACCGGGTGAAAAAAGCATTGTAATTGCTGCCGGCAGAGAGATTCGTTTATTCTCTATCACTGAAGTGAAGGGGGGACTGATCAATGTGATCAGTCCCCCCTTTATTTTTCCGCTAAACCGTCAGACGGATTACTCGGTCAATTCCTTATGGTTCTCTATGAGCCCACCCACAACATCAGGATCCGCCAGGGTGGACACATCCCCCAGGCTGTCGAACTCATTGTTGGCAATTTTCCTCAGGATACGGCGCATGATCTTGCCGGACCGGGTCTTGGGCAGGGCCGGGGCAAAATGAATAATATCCGGTGTGGCGATGGGACCAATCTCCTTTCTCACATGAACCTTTAAGGCGTTCAACAGATCATCATCCGGCATCACACTGACGTTGAGTGTGACAAAGGCATAGATGCCCTGCCCTTTAATATCGTGGGGAAATCCGATGACTGCGGCTTCGGCCACATCTTTGTGGCTCACCAGGGCACTTTCCACTTCCGCCGTTCCCATCCTGTGGCCGGACACATTGATGACATCGTCCACCCGTCCCGTAATCCAATAGTACCCGTCTTCATCCCTCCGGCACCCGTCACCGGCAAAATAGTAGCCGTCAAACATCTGGAAGTAGACTTTTTCAAAACGGTCGTGGTTGTTGTACACCGTTCTCATCTGTCCGGGCCAGGGTTCTTTGAAGGCGAGGATCCCATCGCAGGCACCTTCCACGGGCTGTCCGTGCTCATTGAGAATCACCGGATTAACCGAGAAGAACGGCAGGCTGGCGGCACCGGGTTTTTGATCAATGGCATAGGGCAAGGCACTGATCATGATGCCGCCGGTTTCCGTCTGCCACCAGGTATCCACAATGGGGCAGCGCTCTTTGCCCACGTGGGTGAAATACCATCTCCAGGCTTCCGGGTTTATGGGTTCGCCCACAGAGCCGAGAAGACGGAGGGATGACAGGTCGTATTTTTCTACCCATTCTTCTCCCTGGGCCATCAGGGCCCGGATGGCCGTGGGTGCCGTATAGAACTGATTGACCTTCCACTTGTCCACTGTGGCCCAGAATCGCCCGGGGTCCGGGTAATTGGGAACCCCTTCAAACATAAGGGTTGTCGCTCCCTGTGAGAGGGGGCCGTAGACGATGTAGGAGTGACCGGTGACCCATCCGATGTCAGCGGTACACCAATAGATGTCATTGTCATGATAATCAAAAATATAGCGGAAGGTAATTCCGGTATAGACCATATAGCCGCCCACATTGTGCTGAACCCCTTTGGGTTTGCCTGTGGAGCCGGAAGTGTAAAGGATAAACAGGGGATCTTCCGCATCCATCCATTCCACCGGACAATCCGCTTCCTGGTTTTCCACCTCTTCGTGCCACCAGACATCCCTGCCCCGGGTCATCTGGATGTCGGAACCGGTCCGGTTCACCACCACGCAGCATTCCACGGCATGCCCCTGATCTTCACAAAGGGCCATGGCTTTGTCCGCATTCTGTTTCAGGGGCACGGCTTTGGCCCCCCGCATGACACCGTCCGTTGTAATCAACACCTTGCAATGGCTGTCCAGGATCCTGTCGGACAGGGCATCTGCCGAGAAACCGCCGAAAACAATGCTGTGGATGGCACCGATACGGGCACAGGCCATCATGGCCACAGAGATTTCCGGGATCATGGGCATGTAAATGGCCACACGGTCGCCCTTTTTTACCCCTTTGGACTTTAATACATTGGCAAACCGGCACACCATGGCGTGGAGTTCCGCATAGGAGATTTCTTTTTCTTCCCCCACACTGTTGCCTTCCCAGATGATGGCGGTCTGATCCCCACGGGTTTCAAGATGGCGGTCCAGGCAGTTATAGGTGATATTGGTTTTGCCCCCCTTGAACCACTCAATGCTCACCGGTCCTTTGGAGATGCTGTAGTTGTATTCACGAACGGTATCCCACTTCTTTTCCCAGTAAAACTGCTCCGCCATTTCGGTCCAGAATGCATCGGGTTGCTCAATGGAACGAAGATACATCTTTTCGTAATCCTCAAAGGTTTTAACCCAGGCGTTTTCTCGATACTGATCCGGTGCATGAAATTTAAACTCACTCATCTTCGTTCCCTTTCAATAATTGGTTAGCATTCATTTTTTAATACGGCGAAAAAACATAAATAAGGGAATGCTTTTTTTAAGTCAAATTCAAAATTTTTGAAAACAACATCAAAAAGAATGATGTTATCAGTGAGGATACGAGGGTCGCCCGGACAAACAATTCAGGCGCAAGAAACCTGTGGTTCAAGGGATTTCGGGACAAAAAAAAGAATCCTGTTATGGGGATAACAGGATTCTTATTGATCACGACGGGTTGCGCTGAATACGCTACATTATATGAGTCACTATTTTTTAAGTGCTGCCGCCTCTTTCATGGCATCCTCGCCTTTTTTCCAGAGGTTGCCCATCCAGAGTTCCTCAAGGCCGGTTTCACCGCAAACCCCTTTATTTGTCAGATAGTCGTAATATGAGGTGGGCTTGCAGCCGGTGAGATTATAAAAATCCGGGCTGCATCTGCAGTAGAATCCATTGGTGAGGTATTCAAAAAATTCAGCGCGGGTGGCACCAAAGTCGTTTTCAAAATCTGCCATGGACTGGGGACGGTATTCTATGGTTTTCCCCATGGCCCGGCCTAAATCCGCTGCGATCTCCGCCATGGACTGGGGCTGGGGTCCGGTGATGTCATAAAACTTGTCTCCGTGTTTTTCCGGCCCTTCTGTCAGCACCACTGCGGCGGCTTCGGCAATATCCTGGGTGCAGACAAAAGAGTTGCGGGCATCCCCCAGAGGATTGGAAAACCACCCGTCTTTCTCGATACTCTCGCAATCGGTTTTCAGCAAATGGTTCATAAAGAAATTATTTCGCAGCACCGTTACCGCCAGCCCTTCGTCAATCAAGGATTTCTCCCCCCACCAATAGTGCTGCAGCATCAGGGGAATAGCAGCACCTTCACGGGACGAATGTTTCTGGGGGTCGTACGAGGCAGTATTGGTATCAGCACCCATGCAGCTGATACGGACCACATGGCGGATCTGCTCTTTGTACTTTCCCAATTCTTTGCAAAAGGCAAGATGGCCTTCCAGCATGGGATCGAGGGAAGCGGAGTATACGGCAGACACATCCTTCAGGGCGGCTTCCCAGGTGTCCGTGTTGTTCAGATCAAAATGTACTGTTTCATCCGCACCAAGGGCGGTCAGCAAGGGCGCCTTATCCTCACTGTAATAGCATGCACGTACGATGAAATTATTCTCTTTGGCCAGTCTGGCAACCAGTTCTTTGCCAATACGGCCGGTTGCGGAAGTAATTAAAACGACGGGTTTTGACATGGGGTTAATGCTCCTGTTTCGGGTTGAAATTAATTAAGAATCAATGTGAAAGTTGGATATAAAATAAAACACCACCCCTTGTCAATCACTGATATCTGATATCTGAAATTTCAGATATCAAGCTATTTTTCAAATCCGATGCGGTCTCACATTGTCATGTTTCTGGGGTTTTACTTCGGTTGATACGCCCCGCGCCGGGCGGCTTCCAGCATTCGATGGTATTCACCGTTGGCTTTCAGTTTTTCCAGCCCGCGGTTGAAGCGTTCCAGAAGGTGCTGGCTTTTCTCAGGGGCCGATTTGGTCAAAATCACGCAGGTGCCTGTCTGTTGAATGGGTTTGGGATGATGGGTTACACGCGAAATATCGGCCGGGATAAAATTGGCATTGAGCAGATCATAGCCCACATCAATATCCGATGGAAAAACATCGAATCTGCCCCCCAGAAGTTTCTTAAGATTCTGGATATCCCGGGGTACGAACTCTACGCTGATGGTCCCTTTTTTCGCGGCCCGGTCAAATTCATCGCCATAGGTATATTCTTTAGTGGCACCGATGCGTAATCCTTTCAAATCCTTAAGGGATGCCCAGTCAAACGGAAATTCTTTAAGATGAAAGAAAACCTTAGTGTGAAGTATCACCGGATCGCTGAACAATACGTCTGCTTTCTTTTCCGGGGTTGGTGCCCAGGTCACAGAGCCGTCCCAGGTACCATTTCTGGCATAATGATATAGCGGTTGCCATTTATATTTTCGGATTGGAGCAAGTAATCTGATTACTCCTCTGCCGGTCTGACAGCCAACATAATGCTCTATCGAGTCTCTCTATTAACTGCTCACGTGATTTGGCTATATAATCTGAAAACCATTCCGCCTTCATCAACTGCCATAGTCTCTCAATCGGATTCAGATCGGGTGAGTATGGTGGAAGAAAGAGTGGTTCAAATTCTCCCCAGTCCAATGCTTTTACTTTATGCCATGTTGCGTTGTCACAAATGATTATGTTTTTGGGGCGCTCCAAGTGAATATCCTGATTAGCGTTGTCCAAAAACACTTGGAAGACATCTTTGTCAACATGAGTGAATTCAAGGGCGTAAAAAACGCCAGTACGAGGGCAAACCATTCCGGTGACATTCATCCGAATATGGCCACCGTTTTTGGTGATTGTTAGTTTTTCACCTTTTTTAGCCCAGCGACGACGGGGGCGAGGGTCGGCTTCAACACCGGTTTCATCAAGGTACCAGACATCAACAGATGGATCCTTGAGTAGGGCCTTTAATCGCTTCAGGTAACGATCGCGCTCTTTTTCATCTTGCATATCAGACCAGGGGCGAGGAACCTTGAGGGCATATTTTTCTTTGTGCAGCCATCGAATTATCGATCTGTAGCTGATTTTCAGTTTGAATTCTTCTTTGAGATAACAATGGAAATTTCTACCAGTCCAATGCGTACAATCTGCTATGCTGGGATTTTCTATAAGGTCCTTGTAAATCTGACTTTGTTCTTCCCCTATGATCGAAGGAGCACCGGGGCTTTTTTGAGCTATAAGTCCATCAATACCTTGATCGTTGAATGCATTAATCCAATTT
>JAKSBB010000086.1 GCA_022361315.1 Desulfobacterales bacterium | reverse complement strand
GCCGGCACAAAAAAGATCAGCATCAGGGTGGCCGCCAGCATCCCGCTGAACACCGCTGTTCCCAGGGCCTGCCTGGAGTTGGCACCGGCGCCGGTGGCGATGACCAGGGGCACCATGCCCAGAATAAAGGTCGCTGCCGTCATGAGAATGGGGCGGAACCTGAGCCGGGCCGCCGCCACCGCAGCATCAAAGATACTCTGCCCGTCATCCCGGGACGCCTTGGCAAACTCCGTGATCAGAATGGCGGTTTTACAGGCCAGGGCCACCAGAAGAATCAACCCGATCTGGGTATACACATTGATATCCATCCCCCGGACATAGGTGGCCGCCACAGTGCCCAGCAATGCCAGGGGCACCGAAAGTATAACGGACAAGGGCAGGGTCAGGCTCTCATACTGGGCCGCCAGGACCAGGTAAACACAGAATACCGCCAGCAGCAGCACCGCAACGGTTTCCCCCTGGGACCGCTTCTCCTGAAAAGACATGTCCGTCCACTCAAATCCCATGCCCTTGGGCAGGGTCTGCTTACTTAAGGCTTCCATCTTCTGCATGGCATCGCCGGAGCTGATGCCCAGTCCCTGACCGTTGAGCATGGCGGCGGGATATAAATTATGCCGGTTGATGGTCTGGGGTCCCAGGGAATCTTCGATGCGTACCATGGTGCCCAGGGGGATCATGGCCCCGTCCCGGGAACGGACCTCAAGCCGGGTGATGTCCTCGGGGTGGGAGCGGAACCGGTCATCGGCCTGCACCCGGACCTGGTAAGTCTTGCCGAACTTGTTGAAATCGTTCACGTACACCGAGCCCAGGTTGGCCTGGAGGGTGTCGAACACATCGGACAGGGGCACCCGCAGGGTCTTCACCTGGTCCCGGTCCACTTCGGCCGTAATCTGGGGCACATTGGCCCGGAAGGTGGTAAATACCTGGGACAGCCCGGGATCACCATTGGCCGCAGCCATAAGGTTATAGGCCTCTGTCTGCAGACGGTCCAGCCCCAGGTTGTTCCGGTCCTGGATCTGCATGGTGAACCCGCCGGCAGTGCCCAGTCCCAGAATGGCCGGGGGCGGAAAGGCAAAGATATTGGCCTCCTGAATCGGAGCGATTGCCCCCCATAGCTGGCCGATCATGGCATCCAGGCTCAGGCCTTTGGGCAGACGTTCATCCCAGTCTTCAAAAACCGTCCAGACCGCGGCGGCATTGGATGCCGTAGCGGAGTCCAGTACGGAGTAACCCGGTACGGAGATATAATTTTTTATCCCCGGCATCCCCTCCAGCCGCTGGTTGATCATATCCACCACATCCCGGGTGCGGTCCAGGGAGGCGGCATCCGGAAGCTGAACCACCATCAGGGCCCAGCCCTGGTCCTCGGAGGGCACAAACCCCTTGGGCAACTGGATAAATCCCCAGACGGCTGCACCACTCAGGGCCGCGAAAAGAATAATCATCACGGCAACCCGGCGGACCAGGCCGGCCACCAGTGTGCCGTAGGCGGATTGAATCCGGTCAAAACAGAAGTTGAATCCCCGGGCAAAAATATTGTATCGGGCATTCGGTCGCGTGTTCGCGGACGATTTCAAAAGAATAGCCGACAGTGCCGGGCTCAGGGTCAGGGCATTCAGGGTGGAGAACACCGTGGCCGCAGCAATGGTCAGTGCAAACTGGCGGAAGAGTTCACCGGTGGTCCCCCCCATGAAAGCCGTGGGAACAAATACGGACAACAGCACCAGTGAGGTGGCGATGACAGGTCCTGTGACCTCGTTCATCGTCTTTACGGCAGCATCCTTCGGCGACATGCCCCCGTCAATGTGGCGGATCACATTCTCCACAACCACGATGGCGTCATCCACCACAATCCCGATGACCAGCACCAGGCCGAAGAGTGACAACATGTTGATGCTCACATCCAGGGCGGACATCACGGCCATGGTGCCGATAAGGGAAACCGGAATGGTGAGCACCGGAATCAGGCTGGCCCGCCAGTTCTGGAGGAAGACCAGGATGACCAGGACGACGAGGATCACCGCTTCGTAGATCGTGACCAGGAGCTCGTCGATCGACTTCGAGATGAACTCGGTCGGGTTGTAGATGATCTGGTACTCGAGATCCCTAGGAAAGCTCTCGCTGAGCTCCACCATGGTCTCTTGAACGCGTTCCGCCGTGGCCAGCGCGTTCGAGCCGGGCCGCTGGGAGACGACGATGGCGACCGCGTTCCGCCCGTCAAGGTAGCTGTTGGTGACAT
>JAKSBB010000087.1 GCA_022361315.1 Desulfobacterales bacterium | reverse complement strand
TGAAGTACCGGAGGATCTGTTTGTCATCGGTCATATCGATCAACCCGTTTTCAAACAGTCCTTTAATCAATTTGACGTTAAAAGTGTGGTGGGAGAGAAAAGACTCCACCCGTTTGGATATCTGGTTGGCCGAGCCCAGGGCAAACTCCTGCATTTGATCCTCAATCACGGTGGCCGCCTGGCGGTAACAGAAATAGGCGGTTCCCGGGATCACGAAACTGATGATCAGTGTAAATGCCAGAAAAATTCTGATTCTGAAGGAATGCCTGAACCTGGATAGCTGGGGAAAGTAGCTCATGGGGTTTCCCCGGCTGCCAGCAGACGGATTTCCCGGGTAAGATAGGGGTTCGCCTTGTGTTTTTGCAGATAGGCAGTCACATGGGGCCGCGCGTGATCTGCCAGGGCGGGGTTGCCAAGCATGGCCTTTAAGGCGAATCCGGCAGCGGGCCCGGTGAAGTAGTCTCTGAATAGAATGTCGAATGCCTGAACGGCCATGCCGGATTCCGTCGTATTCCGGATAATTTCCAGAAGTGCCACCTCTGCCCAGAATTTCCGGGGTAGATCCGGAGCAACAGGCGAGGTGCCTGATACCGGTGCTGAAACCAGGTTGACCCAGGGAACAGCAGGGCTGAGGTTCATGGGTATATCGGGATAGGCGTTCACGACCTGCCAATAGTGGCTCAAACCTGTGGAAGGCTTTTTCATCAGATCCGTATATACCCAGCCCAGTGTCCAGTGGGCCTTGGCCATCACATCCGGGAGATCTGCATAGGTATCCTGAATTTTGAGCAATGCGTCTGACACCAGCCGGATCTGGTCTGTATCTGCAAACCGGTAGTCCGGTTCCAGGTGGAGATAAGCAAGGCCGATGGCGGCATGGCCGCATTCCATCCGGTCATCGGGGAAGAGAGTAAGCACAGCCTTCAGGGCAGCACGTTTCCGGGCAGTATCACTGAACCCTGACCGGGCGTATCTGAGTTGCCCGGCAGCGGTTTGGAACACGGGCAGCTTTACACCGTCCACTACCTTTTCCGGCTGATCTGTTCTGGAGATGTCCACAGGCGGAGCGGGTCTGTCACACCCGCCGCCCAAAATTAACATCAGGATTAATATCGGAAACAGATACCACACCTTTTGGGTCCGTATCAGCCGGAGGAACATTTCAGACCTGAGCAAGGATATTGGCGAACAAAAGACTGCGTTCCCAAAGGCTTGCCTTTTCAATGAACTCATCCTCACTGTGGTCCTTTGCTCCGACGGGCCCCAGACCGTCAATAACCGGGACACCTTCGGAAGCGATAATATTGGCGTCGGACACCCCCTGCCGTATCTCTTCGGATACAGGCATACCTAAATCCAGAGAAAGTGCTTCAATTCGTTTGAACATCGCAGACACCTCCGGGGTGCAGGGCATCGGAGGGCGGCCGGAGATAATATCCAGAGACGTTTGGGTACCGGGAACTATTGTCTTGGCTGAGATGGCGTCCAGCTGACGGTGCACCTGTGCTGCCATATCGGGATCCGGGAATCTGAAATCCAGATTTGCCTCCGCATGGTCTGCCACCGTGTTGGGACCGATACCACCGGTGATGGTTCCCACATTGGCTGACACGCCTTTATCCGGCGCATTCATCGCTTCTATGGCCAGGGTTTTGTGTGCCAGTTCGAGCACGGCGCTGGCTTTGTCAGTACCGGCGAACGCTGCATGGCCGGCTTTGCCTTTAATGGTCAGCCTGGCCCTCAGGTTGCCCTTGCGCCCTGTTACAATGCTGTTGGGAAAGCCGCCAGCCTCAAGCACATAGGCCATTCTGGCGGTTTTTGCCTCTTGGCGGATGAGCTGCCGGGAACCGGGAGATCCGATCTCTTCATCGCTGTTGAATATAAAGGTGATTGGCAGTTTCCGTATATCTCCGGTGTGAATCAGGGCTTTCAGGGCATAGATGCCCACCACAAGTCCACCCTTCATATCTGCCACGCCGGGACCGAAACATTTGTCTTCGGAATCCTTGTACCAGTTGAAGGGGCTGTCTTCGGGAAAGACCGTATCCATGTGACCGGTAATGAGAATATGGCTGTCATGGTCCTTTACCGCCGGAGACCTTGCAATCACATGATGGCCGAGTTCTGATTCTTCCTTTTGTTCACAGGTAAATCCCATCTCTGTCATTTCACGGGTGATACGATCCCCAACCCGGTTTACCCCTGCTATGTTTTTGGAAAAACTTTGGATGAGTACCAACTCTTCCAATAAAGAGAGCATGCTGGCTCGGTTTTCAGTTATAAATTGATCTATCTCTGGATTCATGGCAGCCTCTGATGTCAATGGTCAGAATTTAAGTTCTATTGATTTTAGGGTACGTCACTGTGCAAATATGTGAAAACGCAGGTTCTGTCAAGTTCAATTCAGCCATGAATTAGCCAACTTATTGGTTTACAAACCTGACGGGAAAAGCTAAATTTCAAAGGTCTCAATAAACACCTGTGGTCAGATATCGTTCACAAATGGGCGCCAGTGTAATTGATGATACCATCAATTTTGATGATTTCATCAAAAAATTAAATTTTCACCCCCGTTTGGGATGGTGGGAGCTGTTCTTGACCGAAGTTATGCATGTTTTGATGATATCATCAAAACCATCGAATGCATAACCCGTTGAATTCATGAAATCCTAACAGTGGCATGTATTTTGCTCTAAACATTGCGGATTACGTCTTTGAAATCAAAACGCAGTACCCGGTCCTGTGGTTCGATGTGCCATTTGGTCGATGCACCATTTGTTCAGTACATCATATGGTCCGGTACACCATAAAATTTTGAAATAGTAACGCCTTATTCAAGGTGAAAATTTGTGAAAGGAGGGTAGACGCAAGGTCGTTTTCGGCGGTGAGCTTACCGCTTAACTGACAACTTTATTCATTTAACTTATTTAAAATCCTATTTGGAGGTCACGATGAAAAAACTTTTGGTTCTTGGTATTGCAGCATTTTTCGGTATGGTTCTTTTTCTTGGTTC
>JAKSBB010001102.1 GCA_022361315.1 Desulfobacterales bacterium | reverse complement strand
GGTGTCCGGCATTAACGATATTTTCCTGGACCGCTTCAACCACCAGCCATCCACCATTATCGCCCTGTCATCCCTCACCGCAGAATTCAGCGGCATCCGCGGCCCCATCATCTCCAAATGCCAGGCCATTTACGACCGGTTTGTGGATGCATTTGAGGCCGCCGTGGACAGGTTCGCCCCGGATAAATCCAACCGAGCAAAGGGCATCTGCTTTATTTCGGGCCTTCAGGGTGTTGCCCTTCAGGCCCTGCTCCGTGACGGAGAGATGAGTATTGAGGAGTTGCTGGCGGGGTTTTAAACACTATCCCTGCAACATGTCCCGAAGATACCGGCCGGTGTGGCTGCGGTCGTCCTTGGCCACCTTCTCCGGAGAGCCGGCCGCCACCACTTCACCACCGCTGCTGCCCCCCTCCGGTCCGATATCAATAACCCAGTCCGCGGTTTTCACCACATCCAGGTTATGCTCGATGATCACCACGGTGTTGCCCGCATCCGTGAGGCGCTGGAGCACGTCCAGAAGCATCCGGACATCCTGGAAGTGGAGGCCGGTGGTGGGTTCGTCCAGAATGTACAGGGTCTCTCCGGTATCCCGCTTGGCCAGTTCCCGGGCCAGTTTGATACGCTGGGCTTCGCCGCCGGAAAGCGTTGTGGCCGCCTGCCCCAGCTTTATGTAGGAAAGCCCCACATCCACCAGGGTATCCAGAATATGGGTAATCCTGGGATGGCTTTCGAAAAGCTCACGGGCCTGGATGACGGACAGATCCAGGACATCGGCAATGGAATGATCCTTGTAGCGAATCTCCAGGGTCGCCTTATTGAAGCGTTTGCCCTTGCAGACTTCGCAGGGGACGAATACATCCGCCAGGAAGTGCATTTCTACCTTGATATAACCGTCGCCCTTGCAGGCTTCGCAGCGCCCCCCCTTGACGTTAAATGAGTACCGCCCCTTCTTATAGCCCCGGGCCTGGGATTCCGGCAGCATGGCGAAAAAATCCCGGATGTGGTCAAACACTTTGGTATAGGTGGCGGGGTTGGACCGGGGGGTCCGGCCGATGGGCTTCTGGTCAATGTTGATGACCTTGTTGATGTGGGAGAGGCCGGTGATGTCCTTGTGCTTGCCCACCGTCATTTGAGAGTTGTTGAGCTTAACGGCCAGGGCCGGGTAAAGGATCTGGTTGATCAGGGTGGATTTACCGGCACCGGAAACGCCTGTGACGGCGGAGAGAAGCCCCACTGGAATCTTTGCGGTGAGATTTTTAAGGTTATT
>JAKSBB010000983.1 GCA_022361315.1 Desulfobacterales bacterium | reverse complement strand
GCTTTTAGCGGCGATCAAGGAAAATAACGTACGGTTCAAAACCGAGGCCGACAAAATCAGCCAGGATATGCAGTTATTCCGGGAAGAGTTTGATGCCCGGCTGCTGGAACTCACGGCCTGGGAAGAACAGATTGCGTGGCTTAACAAGCAGACCAGCCTTCTGGACAAGCAACAAAAGACCCTGGTACAGGATGCCCGGAATGCCGTGGCTGCGGATATCAACGTTGTCCGTACATCCCTGGAAAAGAAGATTCAGGACCTGAGTGCCGCCCTTTCCAGCCGGGCGGCTGTTCCTGCAACTGTGCCGCCCGCCGCACCCACAGCTGCAGAATCATCCGGCAGCTCTAATACTTCGATTACCCCCATCGTACCAGCGGAATCCGACAGACCGGTTCCCCAGCTGGATACCCAGCTTAATACAGATTCGTCAGGGATTTCCGAGGAATCCCTGACCCAATAACTGTTTTTTAGTTTTGCCCCCCAACACCACCGGCCGGATTCATACCGAGAACCAACTGCTTCATCATTGCAGGGACTTTTCCGCCGCCTATATGGCGGTCCAATATCTGGCTACCCACATCCGGGATTACCCGGAAGATGTTACCTCACAAACTGTGGAAGCCCTGGCATCCGTGGTCGAGTCAGACCGCTTCGCCTCCCGGAAACAAATATTGTTCCTCTACGGTGAAGCGGCTGATACCCTTGTGCTGTTGGCCGGCCGCAGGCATCTCAGTCATTCCCGACCCATCATATCAAGACTGCGGGATCTTCTGCCTAGTTCCTCAGGTAAACGGCTACGTGCAGTAAGTCAGGCCCTTGGCAAATTACCGGTTCACATTCAAAGACCTGATGTTCAAATCGGTAAGCATATCGTTCCTGAGCCCCGGTCAATTTCTTTAAATGAACTGACCAGCCGTCTGGGGCATCACGGGAACACCTCTTTTACCTGGAGCGGCAGAAGTTTGATGTTAATGAACAACGGCAACCCTTCCGGCGTTATTAAATTCGCCAGAAGCCGTGGGAATGTTCAGGAATTGCTCCGGGAAGCCGAGTGGCTGGCATATTTGGCAGGCCCGGATGAGACATTCAGCGTTCCGACCCCGGTTTCCATTGGTGGTTGCCGTTTGTTCAAAGTAAATCCCCCCCTGCCCTCCGGCGCACCTGAAGATCTTTATCAAGGCATCTGCATTGCCTTTACGCCCTGTGAGGGGTACTACGAGTATCCCAATGAAAACAACACCGGTAAATCCATTGAACCTGTGATGAGCATCTTCCGTAAAAATGCCAGACAGCTTGGTGCCCTGACGGCAAAAGGCATCGTCCATACTGCATTGATTCCCCTTTTCCACAACCGGGTGCAGCAGGGCCGCAGGAACGATAACGGGGCCTACCTCTGGGAACACGGCGGCAGACTCGACCAATGGCTGGACTCCTGCCGGTATCCCAACTTCGCCCGTTCCGGCCTCAGGGATTTCGAACATATGATTCAAACCGAATCCGGCAAAGATCTGAGGCATTATATCGGCGAGCACCTGTTAAGCTTTATCCTTGTCATGGGAAGCTGCTTCCGCAGCCAGGCCCCGGATCGACGGGGAAAAGATGAGAATCAATGTCCGGCTGATACCCGGGATCTGTTCTGCCCGGATCTGTTCCAAACTTTGATACAAGATGTCTGCAGAGCTTATTTCCAAGGCCTGTTTCAGGGCGCCTCTTTCCCGCCACTTCCTCTTTCCAACCGGGAACTTGTGGATGAGCTGATTCAGTTTATGGGCCGGGATGAAAATATGGAGGAAATGCTGAGGGTGCGGGATCAAAATGATATGAGCGACACGGTCTTCGAAAGATTCCTCCGCCGGCGCGGTGTCTCCGACATCCCTGCCAAAGGGGCTGACGATATCATCCTTGAAACCGGTCCGCATCTCGGCGGTTTTAACCAGACCATTTCCACCCCTAAACTCATCGACTTTCTCTTTCGATATTCTGCAATCTGTGTCGCATTCTGGTTTGAAAACCAGGCTGAAGAGATCTAACCACCGAACAGGCGATAATCCCGCAAATCATTGATGGCGGATTAAACCGGTTGAACCCCCGTCCGATCTGGGGTATATTCGAGATCTATTGGGTATCAAACAAAAAGGAAGACGAATGTCCAAACAACATCCTGAATGCCCGCTCTACAATCACGCCACATGCAAGGAACTTCACAACCCCAAGCTGTGTGCCATTATCCGCGACGACAATGTCTGCCTGAAAAAACAGCAGAAACCCAAAAAGGAAGACGTCAAAGCGTAACCCAGCCGGATCGGCAGATCCGGATTAACGAACCATGATTCTATCCCCGGGGTGAATGACTTTTTTATAGGAAAAGTTGTTCAGCTTCAGCAGGGCCGCAAGGCTCATATTATATTTCTTGGCAATACCGATCAGGCTTTCCCCGTTTTTAACCACGTGATACCTGACCTTGTCCTTTTTCTTCCAGGCCTTGTTCAGGTCTGAAAACCGCCGTTCAAATCCCTTTTCCTTTCCTTTGGGTACCAGCACCGTCGCCTTTTTGCCGTTCAGGTAGTAGCCCCGGATTTCGGGATTCATATCCTTGAGAGTCTTGAATGATATATCGGCGGCCCGGGCAATCATGGCCAGGGGAATCTCCTGGTTGATGGAAAAGTTGATCTTGGAGTAGGTGAACTCGGGGTACAAATCTTTAGGTGACAGATAGTAGCCGTATTTTTGAGGAGATTCCATGATCATTTTTGCCGCTGCGATCTTCAATACGTACCGCTGGGTTTCCAATGGAAGATACAGATCAAAGAAGTCCCGGCTTTCCTGGGCTTCAATCTCCGTGTTCAGTCCGAATTCTCCCATATTGTAGGCCGCCATGGCCAGCAGCCAGGAACCAAAATCCTTGTGAAGCTTTTTCAGATAAAGGCAGGCTGCCCGGGTGGAAGCAAAAATGTTGCGGCGCTCGTCTACCTTGCCATCTATTCTCAGCCCGTATCTTCGGCCGGTGCTCCTGAGAAACTGCCAGTATCCGACGGCACCTTTCCCCGACCTGCTGTGGGGCCGCAGCGCACTTTCCACGATGGGCACGTACTTCATGTCCAGGGGAAGATTCTCTTCTTTTAAAATTTTCTCAATCAAAGGGAAATAACGGTTGCCGCGCTTGAGCCAGAGAATTACCTGGGGCCGGTTCCATGCGGCCAGAAGTACTTCTTTTTCAAACCGTTCGCGAACCGCTGCCCGCTTATAGGGTACAACCTCACCGCAAAGACGGATATCTCCCTGAAACCGAACTGTCTCCATCAGGGGTGGTATCCTGCGGGTATCAATATCCCTTACGACCTTATCTTCTGCTCTCAACGGCATCCCGAAACCGCAGATCACCAAGCAGACTGCAAGAAGGAAAAATCGCCTCATTAATTATCTCTCCGGAACTTGTGAAATGTTGCTCATCGTTTCTATCAGAAGAGGTATGATGACATTATCAGGAACAAAAATCAAGGCAGAGTTCATGCCTACATTGGGTAAATTCTCTTATCCTAGATCAGTAAATTTTTAACTTATTTTTGGGTACACAGCCCGAAAGTATTGACAATTTGCACTTTCTGGCCTAATTAAGCAGTAAAACCTTCTTTTTGCCATGGGCGGAACAAAAGGCCGTTTAACAGACGATTACAGGACGGGAGAAGAGTTGCAGTGCCATCATCGTTTTCCATGAATATAGTAAAAATGATTGCTGTATCCGTTATTGTGGCAGTGGTGTTGTCAGTGATGGGAAAACAGATCGGGAATATGACTTACGCAATTCTGAACCCCTCGGATGACCCTGTTGAAACCAAATATGAACCGGTTCCAAAGAAGCCGGCTGTGAAGCCTGCGCCGGTAAAACCTGTGGCAATAAAATCGCAACCCGTTAGTTCAAAGCCAACTACTTCAAAACCCGCCAGCTCAAAGGTAGTAAAAAAATCCGTTCCCGTTCAACGGCCAAAAAACACAGCGGTTAATTCCAGTCCCCCTGAAAAAAAGGCGCGGCCCGGTGTAAAAAAGAAAACCATCCAGCTTCCCAACATCATTGAAATGCTTGAAAGCCAGAACTCAGCCCAATCGGCAAATCCCGCCTGGGCCATTCAAACCGGCGTATATACGGACAAGAAGTATGCACTGGAGGATACGTCAAAATTCGCCGTGTACTCCCCTGCCGCCATTATTCTGACCTGCGGGAACGGCAAGAAGATTTACGCCGTCCGTTTCGGCAAGTTTCCCAACAGCACCGCTGCAGGAAGGGCGCTATCCCAGTTCCGAAAAAAAGAAGGGATAGATGCCATCTCGGTCCCCCTCTACGGTAAACAGGATCTGATACGGTTCTGCCGGAATTAAAGACCTGAGTTCAGCCCTTCACGAGAGACCTCGTTTAATACAAAGAAAAGACAATCGCAACCATGCCGACGAGGGATGCGGCCACGGCATAATACCAGACCGGTGAGAACAGCCTGGGAAAGCCTGTGGTGTCTTCAGGAATCATGATATCCGGCGTAAACTCTCCGGCGTCGATCTTCTGTTCCAGACGTTTTTTATAGTCTGCTACGGCAAGGGGGTCACTGATGTGTTTCCCCTTAAAACCGTGGTTCAGGCAGAAGTAAAATACCTCAAAGATGAAGATAGAGATTTCCGGTTTCTTCAGGATATGATCCAGGGTGTCATAGAAGAGATTGCCGCCGTCATCAATGTCGAACAGCTCTTTTTGAAGGATGGGCCAGGTGAGTTCGGCTTTGTCCAGAACCGTGACCTGGATATGCTCATCAATGTAGATAACGATGGCGAACAGGACATAGTAGCTCTCCTGTTCGGTAAGGTATTCCGACAGATCCACCCGCAGCAGATCCAGTTGCTTACGGATGGATTCCCTGACCTGTAGGATATTGGTATCCGGACTGTCGATGATGTCATCCACATCCAGTTTATCCTTGGACAGGAACTCGGAGATGCCGGTTTCCATGTCGGAAAAGAGTTCAGCAATTTTCTTCCAGAGTTGTTTTTCCATTGACCCTTTCCTTTTCACCCCGGCATCAGGATGCCAGATATTTGATCTTCGTTTCCACCACGGCCTGGGACATCCAGCAATCCAGCATCCATTCCAGTTGCCGGGCAAAGGCTTTTATCATGGGCCTGACATAGGCGGAACTTTTTTCAAACTGCAGATGGTAAATGTATTTTAAAGAACTGCCGGAGGCCGACTGCACCCGGGCCTCTTCAATCTCAACCCCCTTGAAGAGACGTTGGATCTGTTTAAAGCTTCCCTTGAATACGCTGCCCTGAACCCGCAGCAGGGTCAGGATATCATCGTAGTCAAACCGGGCCTTGTGACGCAGGGAAAGCAAATAGATAAACACATCCATCTCTTCCTGAAATACGTTGTCTGCATGGGGAACCATATTGTCACGTTTACGCCATTTTATACCAGGGACATGACGGGAATAAGCCTTGGTGGTAATCCGCCGGTTCAGCCGGTCGGAAAATGCGGGCTGAATCCAGTTGGCATCCACCACAATGGTGACAGGATCTGCAAAGGCTTCCGGATAGTG
>JAKSBB010000273.1 GCA_022361315.1 Desulfobacterales bacterium | reverse complement strand
TATGTTAAAAAGAATTAATCCGATTCACACTGAGGCTTGGGCGAAACTGAGCACCCACTATGCTCAGATCAAACCGGTTCACATGAACACGTTATTTGACCGGGACCCTGCGCGGTTCGATAATTTCAGCATCGCATATGATGACATCCTCTTTGATTATTCAAAAAATATCATCACGGAAGAGACCATGTCCTTGTTGTGCGACCTCGCACGGCAAACCGGATTAGAGGATGCCATTGCCCTGTTATTCAAGGGTGCCAAAATCAATGAAACCGAAAACCGGGCAGTGCTTCATACGGCATTGCGGCATCCCAAGGAAAAATCCCTGGTGCTGGATGGTAAGAATATAATGCCCGGTATCAGACAGGTGCTCGATCAGGTGCGACACTTCAGTGAAGAATTACGGTCGGGCAGGCTAAAGGGGGCGACAGGAAGACCGATCACCGATGTGGTGAATATAGGCATCGGTGGATCTGATCTGGGTCCCAAAATGGTTGTCAGGGCATTACGTCACTATGGTAAAAAAGAGCTGAACGTCCATTTTGTTTCGAACGTGGACGGCTCGCAAATCCATGATACATTATCAGACCTGAATCCCGAAACCACCTTTTTTCTCATTGCATCCAAAACATTTACCACAACCGAAACCATGACAAATGCACAAACCGCCAGGCGATGGCTGGTGGACGGCCTGGGCAGTAACAATGCCGTCGCCCATCACTTTGCCGCCCTGTCCACCAATGTGCAGAAAATTGCAGATTTCGGTATCCGTCCGGACCGGACCTTTAAATTCTGGGATTTTGTCGGTGGCCGATATTCCTTGTGGTCCGCCATTGGTCTGCCCATCAGTATCGCCGTCGGTTTTGACAAATTCTCCGAGCTTCTGGATGGTGCGCACCGCATGGACAGGCATTTCCAATCAGCACCATTTGCAAAAAATATCCCGGTTGTACTGGCACTGCTGGGCATCTGGTATAATAATTTTTTCAGATGTGAAACCGAAGCCGTACTGCCATACATCCAGAGCCTAAACCTTTTGCCTGCATACCTTCAGCAGTTAAGCATGGAGAGCAACGGAAAAAGTGTTGACCGAAGTGGTGCAGAGGTCACTTACCCCACCGGCCAGATTCTCTGGGGAGAACCCGGCACCAACGGGCAGCATGCCTTTTTTCAGTTGATTCACCAGGGTACCAGCCTTATACCCGCCACTTTTATCGGGGCTGCTTCGCCTTCTGTTGAGATGGAAGCACACCACGAAATTCTGATGGCCAACTGCTTCTCCCAGACCGAAGCTTTGATGCGCGGCAAATCACTGGACCAGATAAATACGGAAAATTCAAGTTCGCTTGCGGCAAAGACAGTACCATTCAGAGTTTTCAAGGGCAATCGCCCCTCCAATACCATCCTCCTTCGTAAACTGACCCCAAATGCTCTGGGTAGCCTGATCGCCATGTATGAACACAAGGTATTTACCCAGGGAATCATCTGGAATATTTTCAGCTTTGATCAATGGGGGGTTGAGCTGGGCAAAGAACTATCAAAAAAAATCCTGGATGAGATCCGGTCAGACACGGTTCCATCAGGCGAACACGACAGTTCGACCACAGGTCTGATTTCAGCCTTTAAAACAATGCGACAAAAATTTGTTTAGTTTCAGACCGGCGAAACTAAACACCCCCGTACTCCCATCCGATATAAAGGTTATTATGTATTTTTTTGTTTATTAGTATTATATTAGAAGCATATACCACTTAAAATCGGATCTTATCCACAGGGAGTGCTATGACAATTGATGTCAGCACAGATAAAAAAGCAGACCTGACAATCTTTACGATTAAAGGCAGTGCCAGTTTCGAAGATTTCATGTCAGTGCTCAAAACGTTCTACGACGATGTCCCCACGGCAAATGTCATCTGGAACCTTGAGCAGGCCTCTGTATGGGATCTGACCGTCAGCCAGATCGAAAAACTGGCCAACTATGCCCCCCGGATAAAAAAAAGTCGAGCCGGCGACAAAACCGCCTTTGTGGCATCTGACGATATTACAATCACCTTGTCCAATCTGTTTATTCAGCACGGACTGGCTAAAAAAATCAAGCGAACGGTCCGCATCTTCAATTCCCGGGAAAATGCACTGGCATGGATAAAGGGCACCCTCTACATTTCCGCAAAAAAGCCTGTGGTTTCAAGACAGGAGAAACTGAATCCCCTGTAAGCCACCTCGTCTAAAACACGCCCCCACATAAAGAAGTTGATACTTGAAATGGGTGTTGCCGTGGGACAATGCATCCCACGGCCCTATAACAAGATGTGGTATCAGAAATGATGAACCCATCGAATATTTAAACGATTTCCTTCCGGACGATTTTCCGCACCGGCCTCAACATAGGTGTTGATGAACAGATGGTTGTCCTTTGAAAAATGATAAACCAAACCAGGCCCGATCCCCAGAACCTGTTCTTTTGAATCATCCACATCATCCCCGTCCATCTGGGTGTCGGTAATCTGCTTGAGGAAATACCCGTTTATCCCCACATGGAGTTTCGACGGCATGAGTTCATAGGCCATGGCAAAATTAGCATGAACGGCTTGCCCCGCCTGAGTATCTGAGGCGCCCTGACTGACATAATTCCGCCCCGGATCATCATTTTCTGCATTCCAGAGGTAGTGAATACGACCCGATGTGGTCAGCTTGGGGGTTAAAAACAAAGTAAAGGCCCAGTAGGGGTTGAATGAGAAAAAATTGCTGCCGGGATTGAGTTCTTTTTCCTCATCGTATTTACCGGTGGGGAAAATCATCTGGAATTCGACCCGGTGCATAAACCTGGGCCCGTTTTTACCCATAATCGGATCCCATTGAAGATAGGGTCCCACCAGGATATCGCCGATCCCCCCCCCGTTATCCTGGGGAAATGCGGTGTTGGAATTTCCGTAGCTCAAGTCAAGGTGAACCAGCGGAACAATCACAT